>NZ_JBFAJA010000123.1:0-34289 GCF_040654975.1 Dactylosporangium sp. NPDC050588
GCCCGCCCTCGCCGGGCGGGCCGTCGCGCTCGGTGCTCAGCGCGCCGACCACACCTGCGCGGCGCTGCCGTTGCACTCCCACAGCTGGACGAGGGTGCCGTTGGCGGTGCCGCCGCCATTCACGTCGACGCACTTGGTGCCGTACACCTGCAGCTGCCGCGACGGCGTCAGGCTCCAGCTCTGGTTGGTGCCGCCGTTGCAGTTCCACAGGTTGACGGCGGTGCCGTTGGTGGTGCCGGCGCCCGGGACGTCGACGCAGAGGCCGGACTCCTGTCCCTTGAGGACGCCGGCGAGGGTGAACGCGTCGCTGTCGTCCTGCCAGTTGATCGGCCGGGTCGGCGCGACCTGCTGCAGGCACGTGCCGGCGCGGCCGGCGGCACAGGCGCGGGTCTCGAACGAGCCCTGCATGTCCTCGAAGTACCGCGGCGACTTCCGCGTGCCGTAGCCGTCGAAGTCGTCGCTGTAGGGCAGGCCGAGCGGCGCCGTCGCGGGGCTCGCGGCGGTGCCCTTGCCCTGCCCGGACGTGGTCGTCAGGGTGTAGATCCGGTTCGGTTGCATGGTGAGGCTGTACGAGCCGTTGACCGGGTTGATGTCGGCCTGCCGGACGAACCACGACGCCGGGTTCGACGAGCCCATGTCGGTCGACCACACCCGCACCGTGCCGGTGCTCAGCCCGCCGGACACGGTCACGTTGACGGTCTGCGTCGACGTCGTGCCGCTGGTCTCGTAGACGGTGGAGTAGTCGCTGTTGTTCGGCGACTTCAGCGACACGTAGCTGCCGTTGGCCCGGTTGCCGCCGAGGTAGCCGCTGGCGGCGCTGTTGAGGTACTTCCAGCCCGGCGCGGTCAACTGGCCGTAGTGCGCGTTCGCCCACAGGCTCCGGCCGACGCGGTACGCGCCGGACCACGGCGAGCCGGAGTCCATGAGGCCGACCGTCGCGTAGGGCAGGTTCGGGGTGATGGCGGCGATCAGCGGCCAGTTCAGGTAGCCGGAGATCTCGGCGTCGAGGTAGCCGCGGTTGACGGTCCGGATGTAGGGCACGACGCCGTCGTTGTCGTCCTGCGAGCCGAACTCGCTGGCCCACAACGGTTTGCCGCTGCCGCGGGCGTTGCTGGTCGTGCTGCACGAGTCGGCCTGGGACAGGTAGCCGAACACGTAGTGGTTGCCGAGCACGCCGACGGCGTTCTTCAGCGCGGTGTCGCCGAACTCGTCGGCCATGCCCCAGCCGCTGTCGTCGCCGACGATCTGCACGCTTTGGTAGCCGGCGTTGTTCAGTGCGGTGCGGAGATTCTTGTACCAGCCGCTGTCGTGCCCGCGCTCATTCCAACCACCGATGTATTTGATGGCCAGTCCGTGGCCCTTGGCGCAGTTCAACCACGAGATGTCGTAGTCGATCATGTCCTGGGACCAGAAGTTGCCGCCGCCGATCCAGCCCGGCGCCGCCCACGGCAGCGCGACGAGCTTGATGTTCGGGTTTCTCGCGACGGCCTGCTCGCCGAGCCAGAACTCGTAGCCGGCGTTGCAGTTCACGTCGCCGCGGACGGGCTGGTGGCTCGGTTCGGAGCCGTCGGTGGAGTTGGCGTCGCCGCCGATCTCCAGCTTGAGCAGCTGCACCTAAGCGCCGTAGTTCGGCTTGAACAGGTAGTCGAGGATCTGGCTGCGCTGCGGCTCCGGGTAGTCGATGAGCAGGCGGGAGTTGCCGCCGCCACCACTGATTGCGCCGACGCCGTCGAACGTGCGGCCGACGATGCCGCCGTTGACGTTGATGGTGGTCGTGGCCGCTCGCCGGCGGTGCGGCCACGACGTAGGTGAGGGTCGCGGCGAGCGAGGCCGCGGCCACGATGGCGAGGGGACGGAGTCTTCGGGCCGCGAAGGCCATGGCGGATCTCCTTCGATCGGGACGCTCACCGCTGGCGGGCGGTGCCCCACCACCCGAATGCGCGGGTTTGGTGGAATGTGTTGGAGCGTGCTCGATTGCCGTCGTTTTGTCAATCACGCCGATCGAAGCTCCTGCCACCTTGTTGATTTATCCGTTTCAATCCGACAGGCTTCCTGAAACGGGCGTTCAGAATCGCTCGGTTAGGTAAGTTCTTTACAGAATGTGCGCTGCCGCAAATGCACCATGATCGCGGTGTTACGTCCATCGACCGGTGCCGATTGCCTTGCCTAGTGTCGCGGTCGGGCCCGTTACGAGCGGGCCGACCAGCGAACCGAGGAGCCGGCAATGACAGGCCAGCACGACGACGCCCTGGACGAGAACCGTCCGGGCGGACCCGCTCTGACCCGCAAGCAGCTGCTGCGCGCCGCGCTCGTCGCCGCGCCGGTGCCGATCCTGCTCGCGGGGGTGCCCGCGCTCGCCAGGGACACCGACCAGGTGAGCCTGGCACCGACGCCGATGTGCGACGACGGCGACGACGAGACGCCGCCGCAGATGGAAGGCCCCTACTTCAAGCCCAACTCGCCGCAGCGGACCGCGATCGCGACCGGCCTGCCCGGCACCCGGCTCACGGTGTCCGGCTACGTCTTCGGTACGTCGTGCAGCCCCGTCGCCAACGCATTGTTGGATTTCTGGCAGGCGGACAACGCCGGCGCGTACGACAACGCGGGATACCGGCTGCGCGGGCACCAGTACACCAACGGGCAGGGGGCGTTCAGCCTCACCACGATCGTGCCGGGGCTCTACCCGGGGCGGACGCGGCACATCCACGTGAAGGTGCAGGCGCCCGGCCAGCCGATCCTCACCACGCAGCTGTACTTCCCGGGCGAGCCGCGCAACTCGACCGACAGCCTCTACGACCCGCGGCTGCTGATGACCGTCCGGTCCGTCAGCGGCGGCCGGGAGGCGACGTTCGACTTCGTGCTCGACGTGCCGGGCGTGCCGCCGACCACCCCGCCGACCACGCCTCCCACCACGCCTCCGTCGACCCCCGGCGGCACGTGGGCCGCCGGTCAGGTGTACGCCGCCGGCGCCCAGGTCACCTACGCCGGGGTGGCGTACCGCTGCCTGCAGGGACACACCGCGCAGCCCGGCTGGGAGCCCCCGAACGTGCCGGCCCTGTGGCAACGCCTCTGACTGTTGGATTCATGGGTGCTTCGCGGCACGGAATCGCAGGGAGGGGCCGCCGGTGCTGACGGCCGGGTCGGGAAAACCGGCCCGGCGCAGCCTTTCCGGGAGGGTCGCGGGGTCGACGGGCACCATGACGTCACCGAGGTGCAGCAGCCGGAAGCGACGGCTCACGAGGCTGTCGCTGCCGGCGAACACACCGCCCGCCGTCAGCACCCGGCACGCCTCGGCAAACAGCCGGTCCTGCAGCTCGCGCGACGGCACGTGGTGCAGCATCGTGAAGCACACCACGGTGTCGAAGCTGCCGTCCGGGAACGGCAGGTCCGTCCCGTCGCCCCGCACGACGTTGCCGAACGTCGCCCGCAGCCGCGCCACGTGCCGCGGGTCGATCTCCACCGCGGTCAGGTCCGCACAGGCACGCGCCAGGACGCGGGTCGTCGCGCCGAACCCCGGCCCGATCTCCAGCACCCGGCCGTGCAGGGGGACACCGTTGAGCGCCCACGGCAGCAGCCGGCGCTCGACGGTCCTGCCCCAGCGGGCGGAGCGGCACAGGATGTTGTGGATGCCGTTCATGGTTGCGACGGTACGATGGCCGCCCGCCGCTACACTGCCAACCGATGTCGAGTCCCGGCCATCCGGTGATCGTCGCGCGGGACTTCCAGCTCGCGGCGGGCACCAGGTTCCCCGTGCACCGCCACGCCACGCACCAGCTGACGTGGGCGGCGAAGGGCGTCGTCAGCGTCACCGCGCCCGGCGGGGTCTGGGTGCTGCCGGCGACGCGGGCGCTGTGGATCCCGGCGGGCACGCCGCACGCCCTGGAAGGCGGGCCGGCGGTGGCCCGGGCCGTCTACGTGGACCGGGCCCCGCGCGGCTTCCACACCCCGACCGTCGTCGTGGTCACGCCGTTGCTGCGAGAGCTGGCCGCGCACCTCGCGACGTTTCCACCGCTTCCCGCTGCCGCTTCGGCTTCCGCTGCTGCTTCGGCTTCCTCTGCCGCTTTGGCTTCCTCTGCCGCTTCGGCTTTGGCTTCCGCCCCGGCTTCGGGTTCGGGTTCCGCTTTCGCTGGGCCCGTGCGGTCCTCCGAGGCCGCGCGGCGGCGGGCCGAGGCGGTGCTGCTGGATCTCCTCCAGCCGGCCGGGGTCGCGACCATCGACGTGCCGATGCCCGCCGACCCGCGGGCGCTGCTGGTCGCCGAGGCGGTCGTCGCCCGCCCTTCCGACGGGCGCGACCTCGACGGCTGGGCCCGGCACGCCGGCGCGAGCGCCCGGACCCTGGCGAGACTGTTCACCGACGGCACGGGGATGAGCTTCGGCCGCTGGCGCACCAACGTCCGGCTCCGCGCGGCCCTGTCCCTGCTCGCCACCGGCACGCCGGTCGCGGTGGTGGCGCGACGGGTCGGCTACCGCTCGCCGAGCGCGTTCATCGCCGCGTTCCGGCAGGCGTTCGGCGTCTCCCCCGGCGCCTACTTCAGCCTCTGATCCGCCGCAGTCACACTCAGATCCGCGCGCCTCAGTCGCATTCAGATCCGGGCCGCAGTCACACTCAGATCCGGGCCGCAGTCGCTCTCTGATCCGGGCCTCAGTCGCCGGGGATCGGGATGGGCGTCGGCAGCGGCACGGGCGCGGTACACCGGACGTCGGCGAGCGTGTCGGCGATCATCGTCTGGTGTTCGCGCAGCAGCGGCAGCGCCTTCCGCGCGAACGTCTTCAGCTTCGCGTTGCGCCCCTGGTCCGCCTCCTTCTCGAACGCCCCGATCGCCGCCACGTGGTCGAAGTACTCGACCGGCGCGTACGAGCAGTCGAACACCGGCCCGGTCGTGGTCCCGAACAGCGTCAGGATCGCGTCCTGCTCCTCGCTCGGCGCGTCCGGCACCTCCAGGCCCAGCTCCTTCCCCAGCGCGGTCAGCTCCGCACCCGCCTTCGTATGGTCCGCGACCATCCGGTTGCCGAAGGCGCGCACCCCCTTGTCGTGCGCCTGCTGCGCGGCCATCCGTCCGGCGGCGACCTCGAACGCGCCCCCGTGCCCGGCCTCCGCGACGAACGCCCGGTCCTGCGCGGAGACCCGTCCCCCCGCGGCGGACGCCGGGGCCGCGGCCCCGGTGGCGGCGAGCGCGACGGCAGCGGGCAGGGCACAGAGCCGGAAGAGTGCGGCACGCATGGCATTGACCTCCAATGTTGGCGGCGTTGTCTCCCGTACCCCTTTCCAACCCACGACGCCACTAACGCTCAGTACGGGTGCAACTTCAATCAGTAAGGTGCCGCCAGACAGCGTCCCAGCTGATCGGGAAGTCATGCCCCGCGAGCCGCACCCAGTACAGGTCCTCGTCACCGGCCCGCTGCGGCAGCACCGCCACCACGGTCCGCCGCTCGCCCGGCACCCCCGGGAGCTGGAGCTCGTCGCCGACGCGCGGGAGGGGCGGCGGCTCGTACCAGAGCAACCGCCGCCCGAAGTGCTCCAGCCGCCATTCAGCATCGCTGCGGCACACGGTCGGCACCCTGTCGGTCTCCGCAGGCACCGGATACGCCCCGAGCCCGTCGAGCAGCTGCCGTCCGCTGCACCGCCACGCCTCCCGCCCCGGCACCGCCAGATCCCCGTCAAGGTGCCGGACGATCCGTCCCGCCACCCCTTCCGGCTCAGGCAGCACCCCGTCGAACCACCGCCAACACCGCTGCACCGCCCCCGGTCCCGCCTCATCTTCCTGATGTACCCGGTCTTCCTGCGGCAGCGATTCGATCACCGTCGACCAGCCACGCCCACTGCTCCACTCGACGGCGAACCCCCGTGCCATCGGGTGCGCCCCGACCACCCTGGCCAGATCGATCACCAGCCGCCCACACAGGTCGAGCGCCGGCCGCCCCACCTCCCGGCACAGCACACCGACACCCCGCTCACCGAGGGCCCGCTCGACGGCCAGCAGGTACCCGAGCTGCGGAAACCGCCCCGCAAGCAGGCCCGGATCGGTCCCGTCCGCACTTTCCCGCAACGCCATGATGGCGGCGGTCGCCTCCAGCAACTGCCGGACATCACCACCCCACCCCGCCGCGAGCGTCCGGGCGGCAAGCTCCAGCTCAAACCCTTCAACGTCCCGCACCCCGGACAGCACGATGAGCACCTCAGCCCGCCGCACCGTCGACACGGCAGCAGATCCTACCGACCCCACGCCCACTCCCACTCGCTCCGCGCGCCCCCGCCCATCCACCACCACCCCGGTCGTCCAAGCTCATCCACCACCACCCCGGTCGCCCAAACTCATCCACCGCCACCCCGGTCGCCCAAGCCCGCACTGAGTCGCTCCCCGCCGCCGACAACGCGACCGACACACCGTCATCGCCCTGCTCAAGAGCCCCGACGACTGCAACCTGAGCCTCAACCTGGACCGGTGACGACGCCGTGCTCCCACGCCCAAGCAGCGATCTCGACCCGGTTGCGCAGGCCCAGCTTGGTCTGGATGCCCGACACATGACTCTTGACGGTGCTCAGCGAGATGAACAGCTCACTGGCGACCTCCAGATTCGTGCGCCCACGGGCGATCGAACGCACCACATCCGTCTCCCGATCCGTCAACGGCTTCGCGCTGCCCGTCACCGCCGGCACCGCCATCCGCCGCAACAGCCGCACCGTCACCGACGGCGAGATGAGCGCATCACCGGCATGCGCCGCCCGAACCGCCTCAACAAGCAACGCCGGCCCGGCATCCTTCAGCAGAAACCCGGTAGCTCCACCACGCAGCGCCCCGTACACGTATTCGTCGATGTCAAACGTGGTCACCACAATGACCCGCAACGGGTCCGCGACGCCCGGCCCAGCAAGCGCCCTGGTCACCTCCAGCCCATCGGCACCAGGCATCCGAACGTCCACAAGCGACACATCAGGCCGCAACCGACGAGCCACGTCAATCGCGGTGAGCCCATCAGCGGCTTCCGCAATGACTTCGATGTCCGGCTGGTCCTCAAGGATGAACCGCAGGCCGCTCCGGATCAACGCCTGATCGTCAGCGATCAACACCCGAATCGTCATCGTGACCCTGGCAACGAACCCGGCAACGCCCCACCCGACGGCCCAGACGACAACCCGTCAGACGACCCACCCGACGGCCCAGACGACAACCCGTCAGACGACCCACCCGACGGCCCAGACGACAACCCGTCAGACGACCCACCCGACGGCCCGGACGGCGACTCGCCCAACGGCCCTGGCGGCACAACACCTGACGACTCAACAGACTGCCCAGACGACCCTGACGACCCACTGGCCGGCTCGCCCGGCGGCGACCCAGACGGCGCTCCAGGCGATGGCAATCCTGGCGGCGACGCGGATGACGTCCCAGACGACAGCGACCCTGACGGTGACACGGACGGCGATCCAGACGACAGCGACCCTGGTGGAGACGCAGACAGCGATCCAGACGACGCCAACCCTGACGATGACGCGGACCACGGCCTGTGCAGCGATGCCGCAGCATGGCCGGGCAGCGGGAGGGTGCCCTGCACCTGCCATCCCCCGCCGGGAGCAGGGCCCGCGGAGAGCGTGCCGCCGAGAGCCTCGACCCGCTCACGCATGCCGACGATTCCGTATCCACTGTGGACCGGTGGTGGGGCGCCCTCGCCGTCGTCGGCGACGCGGACCATCACCGTCCCGTCTGACTCGGACAGCGCGACGGTGACCGAGCGCGCGCGGGCGGCGTGACGGGCCACGTTGGTCAGTGATTCCTGCACGACCCGCTGGACCGCGCCGGCCACCTCGACCGGCCACTGGTCCTCGTCCGCCGGCAGCTCGAGGTGGACCGGTGGACCGGTCCGCTCGAACCGCCAGACGAGGTCGGCGATCCGCTCCTGCCCCGCCGACACGTCCCAGCCGCCCGCTCCGTCGCCCGCGTCGTCGCGGAGCACTCCGACCACCCGGCGAACCGCGGTAAGCGCCTCGGCGCCGGCGGCCTCGATGTCGGCGAACGTTTTCCCAGCCTTCACCGGGTCCCGTCGGGCCATCAACTGTGCCGCCTGGGCCTGCACGACGATGCCCGTGACGTAGTGGGCGACGACGTCGTGCAGCTCCCGGGCGATGGTGAGCCGTTCGTCGCGGCGGACCGCCTCCACGGCCGCGAGCCGGCGCGCGTCGAGCAGTCGCAGACCGACCCCGATGAGCAGGCCGGCGGCCCACGCGAGCGCACCGAACATGGTCACTGCGAACGCGCCGGACTCGCCGGGGTGGGCGAACGCGCCCACGGCGATGACGGCGAGACTCGCCGCGGCGATCCAGGCAGCGACCCGCAACGGCCCGACGCGGGTCACGGAGCCCACCAACACCGCGAGTGCCAAGGACACGGCGGGCCCCGGCTCCGCGGGCAGCCCAGCGATCGGCGCGGCCGACACGGCCACGGCCGCGACCGTCAGGCCGGCCACCGCCGCCCGCAGCCTGGCACGGTGCCGCAGCAGCGCAGCGACGCCGGCCAGCGTGCCGGCGAGCGCGCCTGGCAGGAAGTATGCGCCGCCCCAACTGGCCGCGATGGCAACCGCCGTGCCGGCCACCACGATGGCGAGCGCGGTGGCGAGACCGATGTTCCCCGCGAGCTTCACGGTCCCAGCCTAGGAGTGTCACGGGCGGGCCGTACCGGTCAAAAGTAGGGTTCTGCGGACCCGTCCTCGGACTGATGTGCCGCCGCCGGGGCGTGACGACGATTGGCGCATGTTCACTTCAGCACCACCGCCGGCCCTGGAGACCGAGGGCCTCACGCGACGCTACGGGCGACGGACCGCCCTCGCCGACTGCACGCTGCGGGTGCCGCCCGGGCGGATCGTCGGGCTCGTCGGGCCCAACGGCGCCGGCAAGTCGACGCTGCTTCAGCTCGCCTGCGGGCTGATCGCGCCCACGTCGGGGGCCGTCCAGGTGCTCGGGGCTCGGCCGGGGACGCGGCTGGACCGGGTCGGGTTCGTCGCCCAGGACACACCTGTCTATGCGACCTTGACCGTCGCCGAGCACCTGCGTCTCGGGGCGCGTCTCAACCCGGGCTGGGACGCCGCGTTCGCGCAGCGGCGCGTGGCGGCGCTCGGCCTCGACCCGAAGCAGCGCGCCGGCCGCCTGTCCGGCGGGCAGCGGGCCCAGCTGGCGTTGACCGTCGCGGCCGCGAAGCGACCTGACCTGCTCATCCTCGACGAGCCCGTCGCGGCGCTCGACCCGCTCGCGAGGGAGGGGTTCCTGCGCACGCTGATCGAGTCGGTGACGGAGCTCGGTGCGACCGCGATCTTGTCGTCGCACCTGCTGTCGGACGTCGAGCGGGTCTGTGACCACCTGATCGTCCTCGCGGGCGGCAGGGTGCAGCTGGCGGGCGACGTCACCGCGCTCCTGGACGCTCACCATAGGGCACCGGCACCACCGCCGGGCGCTGACGTGGTGCATGGCGCGGTCGTGCGTGGACCGCTGCCCGGGGGTGATGGCCTCCACGGCGGGCGAGCTGAGGGAACGTCGGCCGCGGGGCCCGTGCGGCTGGAGGAGCTCGTGCTTGCCTACCTGCGGGACGGTGCGCGATGACGCGGCTCGCAGGGCGACAGTTCCGGCTCACCGATCCGCAGGGCAGTGCGCAAATGACGCGGCTCCCAGGGCGACAGTTCCGTCTCACTGATCTGCAGGGCGGTGCCCAAATGACGCGGCTCGCAGGGCGGCAGCTCCGGCTCACCGACCCGCAGGGCAGTGCGCAAAAGACGCGGCTCGCAGGGCGGCAGCTCCGGCTCACCGACCCGCAGGGCGGTGCGCGATGACGTGGCTCGCGTGGCGGCAGCTGCGTGCGCAGCTGCTGGTGACGGGGGGTGCGGTCGCGGTGCTCGCCGTGTACCTGATCGTGCTCGGGGTGCAGATCCGCGACGGGCATCACGACGCTGTCGCGGCGTGCGGGGATGTGTGTGGATCGGCGTTGCGGGAGTTTCAGTCGCGGTTCGAGGGGCGGTTGTATCTCGTGGACGCGTTGCTGGTCGTGACGCCGGCGTTGCTCGGCATGTTCTGGGGGGCGCCGCTCGTCGCCCGGGAGTTGGAGTCGGGCACGCATCGGCTCGTCTGGAACCAGAGTGTGACCCGTCGCCGTTGGCTGGTCGTGCGCCTGGCCGTGGTGTGCGTCGCGGCGGCGGCGGTGAGCGGGGTGTTCAGCCTGCTGTTGACGTGGGCGGCGAGTCCCTACGACGCGGTCGCCGCGGATCGGTTCGACGCGGTCATGTTCGGCACGCGCAACCTGGTGCCGGTCGCGTACACCTGCTGCGGCGTCGTGCTGGGTGCGCTGTGCGGGCTGTTACTGCGGCGCACGGTGCCGGCGATGGCGTTGACGGCTCTGCTGTTCGCGGCGGTGCAGATCGCGATGCCGATCGTGGCACGGCCGCACCTCGCGGCACCGGTGCACGGGTCGCAGGTCATGTCCGCGGAGGTCATCCGGAACCTGAGCTTCCTCGGCAAGGACGCGGACGTCGAGGGGCTCAGCGTGCCGAACACCTGGATCGTGTCGAACAGCCGACTGCTGACCGCGGACGGCAAGGTGGTCGGGCTCGATCGGTACAACGGCTGCCTGTCGGGGCAGTTCGACGTCATGGCGCAGTGCCTCGCCGCCCTGGACCTGCATGTCGAGGTCGCCTATCACCCTGGTGAACGCTACTGGCGCTTCCAGTGGCTGGAGTCGCTGCTGTACGTGGCGGCGGCGCTCCTGCTCGCTGCGCTCGCGCTGTGGCGGATCAGGGTGGCGTGACGGCGACGTAGGCTGGCGCGATGGACTCCTACCTGCAGAGGATCGGCGTGGCACGGCCCGCCGTCGCCGACCTGGCCGCACTGCGGGTGTTGCAGCGGGCGCACCTGATGGCGGTGCCGTTCGAGAACCTGAGCGTGCACCTCGGAGAAGAGATCGTGCTCGAGTCCGCCGCGCTCGTCGCGAAGGTCGTCGACCGGCGGCGCGGTGGGTTCTGCTACGAGCTCAACGGTGCGTTCGCGGCGTTGCTGGCGTCGCTCGGGTACGAGGTGACGTTGCACTCGTGCCGGGTGTGGACGGGTGAGCGGTTCGGGGTGCCGTTGGATCACATGGCGCTGCGGGTGCAGCTGGACGCGCCGTATCTGGTGGACGTCGGGTTCGGCAGGTTCGCCCAGCACCCGTTGCGGATGGACGTCACCGGTCCGCAGGTCGACCCGGCGGGCGTCTTCGAGGTGCTGCCCGACGGGGCCGACCTGGCGGTCCGCGGTGACGGAGGGTGGGAGTACCTGCTGGATCAGCGGCCGTACGAGCTGAGCGACTTCACGCCGTTGAGCTGGTGGCACCGGACGTCGCCGGCGTCGCACTTCACGCGGCAGCTGACCTGCTCGGTCGTGACGGACACCGGTCGGGTCACGCTCAGTGGGCGCACCCTGATCACCACGACCGCTCCCGTCGGCGGGAATGGTGATCAGGGTGGCGGTGGTGGACGGACGGAGCGCGTTCTGGAGGATGATGCCGAGGTGCTGGCGGTGTACCGCGACACGTTCGGCATCACGCTGGACACCGTGCCGGTGGTCAACGTGCGCGGCTGAGGTGGCAGGCAGGCCCAGCAGCAAGCCTGTCGCCACGAGCAGCTGGTATCCACTGTGGACAGTGGTGGGGTCGTGATCGGCGTCGACCCGGTCCCACGACGAGGCGCCTGAATTGACTGCCCGCTGCGATGGCGGCAATTCGGACGGCGGGACCGGGGCAACAGCGGCCAGGTCAGAGGCGGCGGGTCAGCAGCAGCCCGGGTCGACAGCGGCCGGGTCAACCGCGGCCGGGTCAACAGCAGCCAGGTCGACAGCAGCCGGGTCAACAGCAGCCGGGTCAACAGCAGCCAGGTCGACAGCAGCCGGGTCAGCAGCGACCAGGGCAGCAGCAGCTAGGTCAGCGCACGGTGCGGAAGAAGGTGCGGACCTCGTCGACGAACAGATCGGGCACCTCGAGGGCCGCGAAGTGGCCGCCGCGGTCGTACTCGGCCCAGTGGGTGATGTTGTTCAGCTGCGACGCGAACTGGCGGATCGCGATGTCCTCGGCGAAGTTCGCCACGCCGGTCGGCACCGTGGAAGGGGTCGGCCAGTTGTGGGTGTGCATCGACTCGTAGTACATCTGCGCCGACGACGCACCGGTGTTGGTGAGCCAGTAGAGGGTCGCGTGGGTCAGCACGTGCTCGGCGTCGATCGAGCCGGCCGGGTGGGCCCAGTCGTGGAACTTCTCGCCGATCCAGGCGAGCTGCCCGACGGGTGAGTCGGCGAGGCCGAAGCCGAGCGTGTGCGGCTTGCTGGCCTGGATCTGGAAGTAGCCGTTCCCGGAGTCGAGGAAGCGCTGCATCCGGTCGAGGCGCGCCTGCTCGGCGTCGGTGAGCACGGTGCCCTCGGGCAGGCCGCCGAACGGGATGAAGCCGGCCGTCGCGGCGTTGACGTGCACGCCGACGACGTGCTCGGGGGCGACGCGGCCGAGGTCGGGGGCGATGAACGCGCCGAAGTCGCCGCCCTGCGCGCCGTAGCGGTCGTAGCCGAGCCGGGCCATCAGCTCCGCGTATGCGGTGGCGATCCGCCGGGCGTCCCAGCCGGCGCCGGCCGGCCCGGTGAAGCCGAAGTTGGGGTGCGACGGGATCACCAGGTGAAACGCGTCGGCCGGGTCGGCGGGGTTGGTCAGCGGCTCGATGACCTGGAGGAACTCGGCGAACGAACCGGGCCAGCCGTGCGCCAGCAGCACCGGCAGCGCGCCGTCGTGAGGGGACCTGACGTGCAGGAAGTGGATGTCCTGGTCGTCGATGCGGGTGGTGTACTGCGGGTGCCGGTTGATCTGCTCCTCGACCGCGCGCCAGTCGAACTTCGTCCACTGGTCCACGAGCTCCCGCAGGTGCTCGACCGGCACGCCCCGCTCCCAGCCCACCCCCGGCACCTGCGCCGGCCAGCGGACCCCGGCGAGCCGGCGGCGCAGGTCGTCCAGCTCCGCCTCGTCGACGTGGATCCTGAACGGGGTGATCTCGTTGCCCATCACGCGCACTCCTCGGTCATCGGCTTCGGGCGTCTCCCGCCCGCTGCAACGCAAGTCTGCCCAAAGATGCGGACAGCTACCGTCCTGATCTACGCCGGCGGAAAAAGGACGCGGCTCGAGCCTCCGACGGCGCCGCGATCGTGCCCGAGGCGCTGCGGACCCGGCCGGACGTCGCCGTGCTCGACCTCAACCTGCCCGGCCGCGACGGCCTCAGCGCCGCGATCGAGCTGCGCACCAGCCTGCCGGGCTGCCGCTGCCTGCTGATGACGGGGGTGGCCCGCCCCGGCGACCTGCGCCGGGCGCTGGACGCGCAGATCGGCGGGTTCCTGCTCAAGGACAGCCCGCCGGAGCGGCTCGCCGAGGCCGTCCGCCGGCTCGCCGCCGGGCACCGGGTCATCGACCCGCAGCTCGCCGTGGTCGCCTGGGAGACGCCCGGCAACCCGCTGACCGGCCGGGAGATCGAGATCCTGCGGCTCGCCGCGCAGGGCGCCTCCGCCACCGAGATCGCCGCGGCGCTCGTGCTGTCGGTCGGCACGGTCCGCAACCACCTGACGTCCGCCGCGACGAAGCTGCACGCCCGCAACCGCGTCGACGCGATCCGCATCGCGACCGAGACCGGCTGGATCTGAGGTCTGAAAGACTCTTTCACATCGCATCGAACTGTGGCACTCTGAAAGTCACTTTCAGAGTCGAGGGAATCGGAGGACACGGTGGGCAGAGAAGCGCGGCGGACACTCAGCGAGCCGGAGGAGCTGCGGACCCTGGCCCACCCGGTGCGCTACGAGCTGCTGAGCCACCTCATCGCCACCGGCCCGGCGACGGCGTCGCAGTGCGCGCGGGCGGTCGGCGACACCCCGTCCAACTGCAGCTACCACCTGCGCGCCCTCGCCAAGGCGGGCCTCGTCGCGCCGGACGACACGAGCGAGCGGGACGGGCGCGAGCGACCCTGGCGGGCCCTGGTCACCGGCTTCTCCGTGCAGCCCGACGCCGACCCGGACTCCCCGGAGAGCCGGCAGGCGGCCACCATCGCCGCCCTCAGCGTCCAGCGCGACCAGCGCCTCGTGCGCGACTGGCTGACCCGCCGCGACAACGCCCCGGCCCGGTGGCGGGACGCCGACCACTACGGGCTCTACACGCTGAAGGTCACCCCGGACGAGCTGCGGGTCCTCGGCGATCAGATCGACGCGCTGATCCGCCCGTACATCGCCGCGACCCGCGACGACGCCCCGGACGGCGCCCAGCTGGCCCACCTGGGCTTCCACGGCTTTCCGCTCATGCGCGACGACGAGGAGGGGCCCGATGCGGCCGCTGCGACACCGTGACTTCCGGCGGCTCTGGCTCGCCGGCCTGATCTCCGACTCGGGCGACTGGCTGCTGCTGGTCGCGCTGCCGATTCTCGTGTACCAGCTGACCGGCTCATCCCTGCAGACGTCGTTCGCGTTCCTGATCGAGCTGGCGCCCGCGGTCCTGCTCGGCCCCGTCGCCGGGCACCTCGCCGACCGGTGGGACCGCCGCCGGCTGCTGGTCACGGTCGTGACGGTCCAGGCGGCCGCGCTGCTGCCGCTCCTGTTCGTCCACGACCGGGGCGACCTGCCGATCCTCTACGCGGTGATCGCCGTCGAGGCGGCCGCGCTCGCGGTGTTCGGCCCGGCCAGGAACGCGCTGCTGCCGACCCTGATCCCCGCCGCGGAGCTGGTGCCGGCCAACGCCCTGCTCGGCTTCGGCCAGAACGCGGGCCGGCTGGTGGGCGGCCCGCTGGGCGGCCTGCTCCTGGCGGTCAGCGGGCTGCCCGTGATCGTGGCGGTGGACCTGGTCACGTTCCTCGCGGCCGGCCTGCTGATCGCGGGCGTCGCCGGCGGGGCCCGCGAGGCCGCGGATCCGCAGACCTCGGGTGGCGGCAGCCTCGGCGGGCGCCGGGTCTGGTCCGCGCTGGGGGTCGCCGCGCTCTGCGGCACCGCGCAGGGCGTCTTCGTCGTGCTGTTCGTCGTGTGGGTCGCCCGCGAGCTGGGCGGCGGCGCGGCCGAGACCGGCCTGCTGCGCGGGGTCCAGGCGATCGGCGCGATCGCGCTGGGCCTGCTGCTCGCCGTGGCCCGCCGCGCGCCGGCGCCCGGCACCCTGATCGCCGCCGGAGCCGGCGCCTTCGGCCTGCTGTCGCTGGCGGTGTGGAACGGGCCGCTCGTGACGACGGCCCTTCCGGTGTACGTCGCGCTGTTCATCCTGGTCGGCGCGCCCGGCGTCGTCATGATCACCGGGCTGGTGAGCCTGTTGCAGCAGGAGACCGCCGACGGCGCCCGGGGCAAGGTGTTCGGGGTGTTCGGCGCGGTCTTCGAGGGCAGCAGCGGCGCCGGCATGCTCGCCGCGGGCCTGCTCGCCGACCGGCTCGGCGTCGTGGCGCTGCTGAACGGCCAGGCCCTGCTGTACCTCACCGCCGCCGCGACCGCGATGGCCCTGCTGCGCCCCGCGAAGCCGCACGCCACGACCGCGACCCCCGACAAGCCGCACGCCGCGAACACGACCCCCGACAAGCCGCACGCCGCGAACGCGACCCCGGCCGGACCGAATCCCGCGACCGCGACGGCCCCGCCGCGGCCCGCGAAGCCGCATCCCGTCGCATCCGGCGAAGCAGCCGGCGTGGCGGGAGTTCGTACACCTGCCGAAAACGCGAATTGGTCCGGACCTGTTATCCGGGAGCCCGCCTGCCAGGGGGACACCGTTCATCCTGATTGATTTCGATGCGTTGCGACGCGACCCGACTCGGAGGTTTTCGATGCAACGATCGATCGTGGCCGGCGCCCTCGCCACCGGCCTGGCGCTCACCGGCGCCGCACTCGTCACCACCGCAACGCCCGCGCACGCGGCCGCGCCCGTCAAGAAGCTGCTGGTGGTCGGCATGGACGGGCTCAACTGGGCGGCCGTGGTGGCCGCGAACGCGCCCAACCTCGACGCCCTCGCCGCCGGCGGCACCCTCGGCGAGAGCCTCGTGTACTGCCCGGGCGTCGCGGCCTCCTCCAGCGGGCCCGGCTGGTCGACGATCGCGACCGGCGTGTTCCCCGACAAGCACGGCGTGAAGGACAACACGTTCGCCGGCAAGCAGTACGGGACCTACCCCGACTTCCTCACCCGCCTGGAGCGCGCCGACCCGGCCTACCGCACCTACTCGGCGGTCGACTGGGCGGTGCTGCACACGCAGGGCACGTTCGGCACCGCGATCGACACCCGCGTCACGTTCGACGGCGACGCCGAGGGCTACGTCAGCGCCGACGCGAAGATCACCTCCGACGCGGTCAACCGGCTGCGCAACGAGAACCCCGACGCGTCCTTCGTCTACCTGGGCAACACCGACGTCGTCGCGCACGCCAGCGGCACCGGCACCGCGTACCGGACCGCGATCGAGAAGCAGGACCAGCAGCTCGGCCAGCTGCTCGCGGCGATCGCGGCGCGCCCCACGTACAGCGGCGAGGACTGGCTAGTCGTCGTCACCACCGACCACGGCCACGCGAACCCCGGCGGCGGCCACGGCGGCTGCGGCATCGACGAGCGTCGCACGTTTGTCCTCGCCAAGGGCACCGGCGTCGCGGCCGGCGCGCGGCCGGTCGACACCCGCCTCGCCGACGTCGCCTCCACCGCGCTCGGCCACTTCGGCGTGAGCGCCGCCCTGGACGGCAAGCCCGTCTCCGTCCGGGCAGGCGACGCGTTCGACACCCTGGCGCCGTCGCTGCAGACGCGGGTCGACGAGACCGGCATCCCGGCGGCGCTCAAGGGCTGGACGCCGACCGCGCCCGCCGGCTGGTCCGTCGACCGCAGCCGCATGCCGTCCGGCGGGGTCACCGAGTGGCGCGGCTGGAGCTTCACCACCGACGAGTTCTGGAGCCGGGCGCAGAGCGGCCAGGAGCGGGAGAACGCGCTGCGCACCCGCGGGGTCTTCGCCGTCGCCGACTCCGACGAGTTCAACGACAAGGCCGGCGGCACCAGCTTCGACTCGACGCTGCTGTCCCCGTCCTACACCGTGACCGCCGGCAGCACGGTCCGGCTCAACTACGTGACGCACTACCGGCAGGAGGGCGCCCAGAAGGCCGACGTCCTCGTGTCGTTCAACGGCGGTGCCGACGTGCTCGTCAAGCGCTACAGCGCCGACGCGCGGGCGAAGGTCGAGTCGCTGCCCGTGACGGTCCCGGCCGGGGCGACCCGGATGGTCGTCAAGTTCCGCTACTACGACGCCAACAACAACTGGTACTGGGCGATCGACGACCTGCGCATCGCGTAACCGTTCCTAGACACTGAGCAGGAGTGAGTCCTGGCCGGTGCGCGCATCCCGAACGGTGTTGGGTGCGCTGGTCGCCCGCTTTCGGTCCGCGTCCGGTGACACGCCTTGATGGTGTGGTCCGGTGTCGTGGCGGCGGGGTTCCTCACGTCCGGTGGTGTCCTGCCCGGCCTGGACGTTCCGATGCCCCGCGCCATCGCTCTGGTGGTGTGGGGGCGGTGACGTCCGACGCCGGGCGGGATACCCCTGGGCGCGTCGTCCGATCACGATGCTCGCGGCGTCGTGACGTGTGGTGTTGCGGGTAGGTGTGGTCATCGGTTTGCGCCAGTGCTCGGCGCCCCACCGGGAGGTGTACGCCGGGTCGACCGCGACCACGGTGATGCCGGCTTCGGCGGCCATCGAGATCAGGCGGGCGCGGAGCCGGGCGGTGGGGAAGCGGGAAATCACGTTCCGGAACCGCTTCTTGCGGCCGTGCTTCTCGCGGGTCTTGCTGTCGGAGAAGTCGAGGTCTTCGACCGCGACAGCGTCGACGCCGGTCCGTCGGGTCCAGTGCAACAGCCTGGTGAGGGCGTGCCGGATCTGGGCGTCACGGTGCTCGGCGTCTCCGGACAGGTTGTAGCAGAAGCGGCGTGGTTCGCCGACCGGGTTGCCGTGCGGGTCGAGCCGCCACGCCGCCAGGTGATCGTCGTTGGTGTCCACGCCGATGCAGCCGGACGCCAGCGCGGCGTCCAGCGGCACCGTGACAGGGTCTTTGCGCTGCCAGGCGGCGGTGACGTACCAGCGGTCCCGGTCCGGGTCGTGGTGGATGGTGTACGCGACGGCGGCGTTGGTTTCGATCCGGTCGGACCATTCGTCGCCACGGTGCGGGAACGCCACGACGCACGTCAGCGTGTACCGGCCGTGTGGCGAGTTCGCCAGATGTGCCAGCGGCGCCGGCAGCTTCAGCGACACCTGCCCGTCGGGTGTGACACGGATGGTTTCGTTGCCGTACCGCTTACCGGCCTCCCCGTCGGCGGACAGGAACATGCGGGCCGCGTTCCACCGCTCGCGCCACTGCTGCGCGGTGAGCTGCGCTGTGTCGAGGTGGTGCCGGGTGTTGGCAAGCCTCTTGCCGCCGCGTACTACCCGTACCCGGCCGGCCTGCCAGTCCGCGCCGGCCGCCTGGCGGCGGTGCTCCAGCACGGCAAGACGGCGGGACTTGGCGTGCCACTCCTGCCGGGACCGGTACCCGCCCGGCTCGCCGCGGCTACCCTTCTCCCCGATCGGCAGGGCCAGCCTCCGGCGCACCATGGCCACCCCAGCGTCCAGGTTCTGCAGGTACGCGGCCAGGCCACGGCGGGCCAGCGCCCACTGGTCGTGAGTGGACTTGGTGATGGACCCAGCCCACCGCGACGAGGACACCGCAGTCAGGTCACGTTTACGGACCGCCCAGCTGTCCTTGTCATGCCCCACGCCGTCGCGGCAGCGCGCCGCCAGATCACGGCCCGCCAACGAACCCAAGTGGACACCGACCATGCGCAGCACGTCCGCGTCGGTGACGGACACGCGGAGCCGGTCACGGACCGCCACACCAGACGGTCCCGGCGCCACGAACGCAGCAGCGATACTGCGCAACGGCTTCTTCTCAGCCACCGCCGGCCGCCGCTTCCAACGCCTTCAGCACCCGGCTCCGGGCCGAACGCCGCCCGTACAGCCGGGCGCAGAAGGCGGTGAGCACCTCGACCACATCCCGGACCACGTCGTCGACCTCGTCGGCGTCCAGCACCACCAGACGCCGGCCCGCGGCGGTCAGGGCCGCCTCGACCAGCTCAGTGTTCACCCGGCCCAGCCGATCGCGGTGCTCCTTCTGATCGTGCGACGACACCCGGGCGTACAGGCCGACCGAAACCGACGACTCGCGGACGGCAGCAGCCGCATCCACATTGACCAGGATCGTGCGCGGACCGACCCGCGCGGCCGGCACCGGCAGCGTGCCCTCACGGAACCAGCGATACGCCGTATGCGGATGCACGCCCTACGCTTTCGCCCACTCCGTAAGATTCACACCAGCGACACTAACGCCAACTTACACACACTCCTAGGCACTCCGTTCACCTACGAGGGAACTACTCGACCCCTGCCCGCGGGGCCCTCACGACGGCCGCGAGGGCCCCGCCCGCGGCGGGTAGGGTCGGCGGGTGACGATCAGCGCTGTCCAGGGCGGCGTCCCCGAGCACGGCCGCGTCCCGAAGTACTACGCCGTCAAGCGCCGGCTGCTCAACCTCCTCGCCGAGCTGGGCGAAGGGGCGCTCCTGCCCGCCGAGCGCGACCTCGCCGCCGCTTACGGGGTGGCCCGGTCCACGCTGCGCCAGGCGATCTCGGAGCTGACCCTGGAGGGCCGCCTGCGCGCCTACCGGGGCCGTGGCACGTTCGTCGCCGCCCCCAAGCTGATCCAGCCGCTGGAGCTGGTGTCGTACACCGAGGCGCTGCGCGAGACGGGGCACCGGCCGGGCCGGCGGGTCGTCACCGCCGAGCGGATCCCCGCGGGCGCCGCGCTCGCCGAGGACCTGCGCATCGCGCCCGACGACGAGGTGCTGCACCTGGAGCGGGTGCTGCTGGCCGACGACGAGTCGCTCGGCCTGGAGAGCACCTACCTCCCCGTCGGCCGCTTCCCCGGTCTGATGGACGGTTTCGACGCCACCGGATCGCTCTACCGGCACATGCGGACGCGCTACGGCATCTCGTACGCCGAAGCCACCGAACGCATCGAGACCGTCCTCGCCACCCCGCGGGACGCCCTGCTCATCGCCGCGAACCCCGCCCTGCCGATGCTGCTCATGCAGCGGGTCTCCTACGACGCCGCCGGCGTGCCGATCGAGCGGGTGCGCTCGCTCTACCGCGGCGACCGGATCGGCTTCGTCACCCGCCTCCGCGCCCCCTGAACCCGCCGCCGGACGTTCGAGGCGAGGCCGGCGACGGCGGGCACATCCGTTCCGGGGCGACAGGTTCGGAGCAAGGATGCACCAGGTGGCGGGGACCGTCTCGTGGCCCATCGCCGCGTAGACGACGGGGTCCGCGTGGTACGCCAGGTGCAGCACCCGGCCGAAGTGCCGGACCGTCCACAGGTCCTGCCCGCCGCCCCAGGCGTGCAGGGTCGCCTGGACGGCGGTGTCGTCGTCGCGCCACCACAGGTCGGCCGAGCCGCTCGCCTCGGGCACCGCGGGCGGCAGCAGCCGCTCGTCCGCGACCGGTGCGACGAGTGGCGGCGTCCGGCAGGTGTACGTGCGGTGCGGCCATCCCCGGACCTCGACCAGCAGCGCGTGCTTCTCGATGCGCTGCTCGACGGAGCGGTCGATGACGCGGAACGGCCAGCTCCCCAGGTCCAGCGCGGTGCGGCCGTCGAGGAGCACGTCGACGCCCCAGGTCCAGTCGCCGTCCACGATGCCGGTGAACGCGGGGCCCAGCGGCGTGTCGTAAACGGCCACCTCGCCGTCGAGGCCGTGCTCCATCGGGTTGCCGCCGATGACCGGATACCACACGCCGCCGTAGCTCGCCTCGAACCGCACGAGCGCCTCGACGGCGTCCCCGGGCAGGTCGCCCGCGGCGGCCCGGATCGCGGCCTCCGGCATCGGCGGGTGCCGGGTGGCGTGCTCGGCCAGGAACCGCTGGGCGCGGGCGGAGAGCACGTCAGCCCGACGCCAGGGCGGGCTCGGCGCGGCGCGCCAGGGCCCAGCGCCAGGCGAGCTGCACCGCCAGCGTCGCGGCGAGCGCGACGCCGAACGTGACCGGGGTGCCGAGGTGCTCCACGAGGACGGCGACGAGCAGGCAGAAGACGGCGAAGCCGAGCAGCCCGCGCGGGACGCCGCGCAGGGTCTCGACCGCGCCGCCGGTGCCCTGCCGGGCCAGGACGAAGGCGGCGACGACGCTGGTGGCGATCGGGAACGGGGCGAAGACGCCGGTGAGCGACGGGCCGACGCTGTCCGCGGCGGTGGTCACGGCGACGACCAGGGCCGCGGTCGCCAGGGCCCGGCCGGGCAGGTCCCACCAGGGCCACGAGGGCGGCTGCCGCGAGGACGAGGGCGGGGCCACGGGGAAGACGCGGAGGGCGAGCCACGCCGCCGCCAGTACAAGGGCGAAACCCGCGAACGGAGGAACGGTCAGGCGGGCGAGGGCGAGGTCCAGGGCGAGGGTCGCGAGCCATGCGACCGCGAGGGAGCCGACCCAGCCGGTCCGCCGCGAGCACCAGGCGAAGACGACCGTGAACGCCGCGAGGGACACCAGGCCGAGCAGAGACGACGACGCGGCCCGGGCGCCGAACCGGGGGCCCTGCTCGAGGCAGGTGACGAGCAGGATCGGGCCGGCGACGATCGGCAGCGCGACCAGGGTGCCGGCGACGGGGCGCCCCAGCGGCGGCCGGCGAGGGACGAGGCGACGACGAGGAGCGGGGCGAGCAGCAGCTTCAGCAGCAGGGTCACTGCCGCCGGTCGCGTTCCTGCTCCGCCTCGACCTGGGTGTTCCAGTCGCGCTTGGAGGCCTGCCAGCCGTCCTCGTCGTGGCCGAGGCGCCAGTACCCGGAGATCGACAGCCGCTCCATGGGCACCCGGCGGTCGAGGCGCAGGTAGCGGCGCAGCTCCTTGACGAAGCCGGCCTCGCCGTGGACGAACGCGTGGACGTCGTCGCCGCGCCACTCGGCGGCCGTGACGGCCTCGACGAGCGCCGCGCCGACGGGCCGGTCGCCGCGGCGCAGCCAGGTGACGCCGGGGATCTTCTGCTCCTCGCGGGCGTCGGCGACCTCGACGAACGCCTCCACGACGGCGTCCGGAGCAAGGCGCTCCAGGGCCACGGCGATGGCCGGCAGGGCGCTCTCGTCGCCGGCGAGGAGGTGCCAGCCGGCGGCCGGGTCGGGCGCGTACTTGCCGCCGGGGCCGCCGAAGGACACCTCGTCGCCGGGGTGGGCGGCGACCGCCCACTGGGCGGCGAGACCGGTGTCGCCGTGGATGACGAAGTCCAGGGTCAGCTGGCGCGTCACCGGGTCCCAGTCGCGCACCGTGTACGTGCGGGTGACGGGCCACTGCTCGCGGGGCAGCTGCTCGCGGATCGCGGCGAGGTCGAACGGGCTCGGGTAGACGACGCCGGCGGGCGGGAACATCAGCTTCACGTAGTGGTCGGTGTACTGCCCGGCGTCGAACCTGTCGAGACCCTCGCCACCGAGCACGACGCGGTGCATGTTCGGGGTGAGCCGCTCGGTGCGGACCACCCGGCCCGTGTGTGCCTGTGGTGCCCGCCGGGCGGGTTGCTCTGCCGTCACCCGTCCACGGTATACGCCCGGCGGATCTTCCCCGCAGGTCAGGTCGGGGTGACGGCGACAACGCGGGCGACGGCGGTCCCGGGGCTGCTGAGCACCGGCAGGTCGGGCACGAGGTCGGCGGCCGGCGCCATGCTCGCCTGGGCGAGGACGACCACGTCGGCGGTCGCGGCGACGGCCCGGACGTGCCCGGCGACCCGCCGGACGTACCCGTCGAGGTCCCCCGACTCGAACAGCGCCCACGCGTCCAGGCACGGCGCCTCGACGATCTCGACGGTCACACCGGCCAGCGCCGCGCACTCGCGCAGCAGGGCGGTCGTGGGCGCGAGGGTCGAGGCGAGCGCGGCGACGACCGCGACCCGGCCTCCCCCGGCGACCGCCGCCTCGGCCATCGGCCGGTCGACCCGCAGCACCGGCACGCCGGCGTCGACGGTCTCGGCGAGGCCGCCGATCGTGGAGCAGGTGCAGACGATGACGTCCGCGCCGTCCGCCGCGAGGCCCCGCAGGCGCGCCGCGACCCGCTCCCCCACGTCGGCACCGGCCCGCGCGTCCTCCAGCAGCGCCGCGTCCACGACGTGCAGGCCCCGCGCGTCGGGTGCGGCGCCGGCGAGGAGCGTGCGGAACGTCGCGACGTGGACGTCGGCCGTGTGCAGGAACCCGATGATCGGCACGCCCCCAGCATTCCACGATTGCTGTCAAGCTGTGTGCAGCGGAGTCGCCGGAGTCATGCCCGTCTCCGGCGGCTCCGCGCCCGCCCGCCGCTGCGGTCCGGCACGACGGACGAGGTGCGCGCGGTCGCCGCCTGGACCGCCGGCGCCGCCGCCGAGCAGAAGGGCATCGTCGGCTTCTACCACTGATCGGCCCGTCCGTCGTTGAACCCACCAGGGCGACAGTGACGGAGGGCCGGATGCGGCGACGGGTTGTGCTCGCCGGGGTGGCCGGGATCGGCGTCGCCGCGGCGGTGGCGGCCGGTGGGGCGCGGTTCGTCGACGTCCGGTCGGGTGGCGGGCTGCCGTCCGCGGCCCGCGTCGGGTTCGGTGACCTGGGGCGGCTGCTCGGAGCGGGCGGCGGGGACAAGCCGGTCGTGCCGGACGCGCCCGTCGGCGACGAGCGGCTGGAGCGGCGGGTGTCGGCCGCGCGGGGCAGGAGCGTCGACGTCTACACGTGCGTGCCCGCCGGGCACGGCGACGGGCATGGGCTGCCCGTGTGCCTGGTCCTGCACGGCGGGTCGAAGACGGTCCGGGACTTCCCGGCCATGGGCCTCGGCCGGTTCCTGACCGCGGCCGTCGCAGGGGGCGCGCCGCCGTTCGTGCTGGCTGGCGCGACCGGTGACCGCCTCGGCTGGCGGCCTTCGGGGGCCGACGACCCGCAGCGGATGGTGCACGACGAGGTGCCGCGGTGGTGCGCCGAGCGGGGGTTCGACACGACGCGGATCGCGGTGTGGGGCTGGTCGATGGGCGGGGCGGGGGCGCTGCTGCTCGCCGAGGCGTTTCCCGGGTTCGTGCGCGCGGTCGCCGCGTTCTCGCCGGCCGTCGCGCCCGGGGACGCCGTCTTCGCCGGCCGCGACCGGCTGCGCGGGACACCCGTCGGCCTCTGGTGCGGCCGCGACGACCCGCTCCACCCCGACGTCCGTGCGCTGCACCGGCAGCTGCCGGAGGCGCCCGTCGCCGGCTCGTACACCGGCGGCAGGCACAACTTCGGGTACTGGAGCACCGTCGTCCCGGCCGCGTTCGCGTTCGTCGCGGGCCGGCTCACCTGACCTTGGTAGGGACAGCCCCACCACGGCGCCTGAGGGAGGCGGGACGCGGAATGAGGGGGTCGGCGGGCATGTGCGGGGCACCCCCGGATTGGGACCGTGGACGCATCATCAGCCCTCTTCGTGGAGTCCACCATGACCGGTCCGCAGCCCGTCCGATGGCACCGTCCGCTGCTGTGGTTCGCGGCGGCGATGGGTGTCCTCGCCCTCGTGTCCCTCGTCGGGATCTTCGTCGACGACCGGCTGGTCGTCGGCAGCCCCACCTGGCTCAAGCCGTTCAAGTTCGCCGTTTCCATGGGTGTGTACGCGGTGACCCTGGCGTGGCTGCTCCGGGCCGCCCGGCGCGGCCGGCGCACCGGCTGGTGGGCCGGGACGGTCGTCGCCGTCGCCGCCACCGTCGAGATGGCCCTGATCGTGCTGCAAGGGGTCCGGGGCCGGCCCAGCCACTTCAACAACTCCACCCCGTTCGACGAGACCGTGTGGTCGCTCATGGGCAACCTGGTCGTGGTGCTGTGGACGGCCAGCCTCGTCGTCGCGATCGTCGTCGCCTTCCAGCGCGGCGGCGACCCGGTGCTGAAGTCCGCGGCCCGGCTCGGCTTCACGCTGTCGCTCGCCGGGATGCTGGTCGCGTTCCTCATGACGCAGCCGACCGCCGAGCAGGACGCGGCCCTGGACCGGGGCGAGACGGTCGGCATCATCGGCGCGCACAGCGTCGGCGTCGCCGACGGCGGCCCGGCGATGCCCGTCACCGGCTGGTCGACGACCGGCGGCGACCTGCGCGTCGCGCACTTCGTGGGCATCCACGCCCTGCAGGCGCTGCCGCTGCTGGCGCTCCTGCTCGCCGCGGCCGCCCGGCGCCGGCCGTCGTCGGTGCCCGGCGAGCAGCGGGGCCGGCTGTCCTCGGTGCTCGGGGAGCAGCGGGTCGCGCGGGGGCTCGTGCGGGCGGCGGCGCTCGGGTACGGCGGCCTCATCGCCCTGCTCACCTGGCAGGCGCTGCGCGGCCAGCCGCTGCTCGACCCGGACGGCAGGACGCTGCTCGCCGCCGGCATTCTCGCGGTGACGGTGCTGTGCGCCGCCGGGATCGCCCTGCGCGGTCGCGGGAGGACGCCGATCACGGAGAAGTCCCCGGCTATCGTCGGGGCGTGACGACAGACGATCTCGAACTGGCCATCGCCGCCGCCGAAGCGGGCGCGGCGGTGGTCCGTTCGCGCTTCGGGACCCGCCAGGACCGGTTCGCGAAGGGCGGCGGCGACTTCGCCACCGAGGCCGACATCGAGGCGGAGCGGGCGATCCTGGCGGTGCTGCGGGCCGCCCGGCCCGGCGACGCCGTGCACGGCGAGGAGTCCGGCCGCATCGGCGGCGGCGACCGTACGTGGCTCGTCGACCCCCTGTGCGGCACGCTCAACTACGCGGCCGGCGCGATGCTCGTGGCCGTCAACGTGGCGCTGCGCACGCCCGCGGGCACCACCGTGGCCGTGTCCGTGGACCCGTTCGCCCGGGAGACGTTCTCGGCGGCCGCCGGGGTGGCCCGGGTGCGCCGCGACGGGGTGGAGGCGGACCTCGTGCCGACGCCGCGGTCCGCTCTTGTCGACGTGAACCTCGACCCGCCGTTCCCGAACGGTCCCGCCTTCCACCCGGCGCGGCTGCTCGCGGATCCGGGGTTCGGCGAGCTGTTCCGGCCGCGGGTCGTGTCGAGCACCCTCGCCGTCGCGTGGGTCGCCGCGGGCCGGCGGGCGGCGTACGTGACCGACGGCGACCTGCGCGACAGCGTCCACTTCGCGGCCGGGATCGCGCTGTGCGAGGCCGCCGGCTGCGTGGTGACCGGGCTGCGGGGGCAGCCGCTGCACACCGGGGCCGGCGGCCTCGTCGCCGCCGCGGATCAGCGGACCCACGCGGCGCTGCTCGACCTCATCGAGCGGCAGTTCCAGCGCTGACGAGCTCCGGCTCGACCGCCGGCGGCTCCTCGCCGTGCAGCCGGGTGCCCTCGACGTCGACGTCGGGCAGGAGGCGGTCGAGCCAGCGCGGCAGCGCCCAGGCGCGGCGGCCCAGGAGCGTCATGACCGCCGGGACGAGGGTCATCCGCACCACGAACGCGTCGAAGAGGATGGCCGCGGCGAGCGCGAACCCGATCGACTTGATCATGGCCTCGGGCGACAGGATGAAGCCCGAGAACACGCTGATCATGATGATCGCGGCGGCGGTGACGACCCGGGCGCCGTGGCTGAACCCGTTGACGACGGCGTCCTTGGGTGCGGCGCCGTGCACGTGCTCCTCCCGCATGCGGCTGACGAGGAACACCTCGTAGTCCATGGCGAGGCCGAACACGATCCCGATGAGGATGACGGGGAGCAGGCTGACGATCGGGCCGGTCTGCTCGACGCCGATGAGGTCGGCGAGCCAGCCCCACTGGAACACGGCGACGACCGCGCCGAACGTGGCGGCGACGCTCAGCAGGAAGCCGACGATCGCCTTCAGCGGCACGAGCACCGAGCGGAACAGCAGCGTCAGCAGCAGGAACGCGAGCACCACGATCACCGCCAGGTACGGCCCGAGCGCCGACCCCATCTTCGCCGAGATGTCGATGTTGACGGCGGTGGTGCCGGTGACGGCGAGCGCGGCACCGCCGGACGGCGGCAGCGCCCGGATGGCGTGCACGAGGTCGGTGGTCTGCGCCGCGTCGGGCGCGGTCGCGGGGATCACCTGCAGGATCGCCGTGTCGCCGGCCGGGTTGAGCGCCGGCGGGCTGACGGTGGCGACGCCGGGCAGCTCCGCGATGCGCGCGGCGGCGGCGGTCGCGGCGGCCTGCGGGTCGGGGCTGGCGGCGGCGTCGACGACGACCAGCAGCGGGCCGTTGAAGCCGGGGCCGAAGCCCTCGGTGAGCAGGTCGTAGGCCTTGCGCTGGGTCGTGGCGGGGCCGGCCATGTTGTCGCCGGGCAGGCCGAGGCGCATGTCGAGGACGGGCATGGCGACGATCCCGAGGCCGAGGACCGCGGCGACGAGCGTCAGGACCGGCCGCCGGGTGACGAGCGCCGCCCAGCGGCGGCCCATGGTGCCGTTGCCGTTGCCGTGCCTGCGGGCGGCTACGCGGCCCTTGGCCACCCGGTCGCCCGCGAAGCCGAGCAGCGCCGGCAGCAGGGTGAGGGCGATGAGCACCGCGACGATGACCGCGCCGGACGCGGCGAGCCCCATCTGGGTCAGGACCGGGATGTTCACGACGGCGAGGGCGGCCAAGGCGATGACGACCGTCAGCCCGGCGAACGTGACCGCGGACCCGGCGGTGCCCACGGCCCGCCCCGCCGCCTCGGCGGGCGACCGGCCGAGCGCGACCTCGTGGCGGAACCGCGAGACGATGAACAGCGCATAGTCGATGGCGACCGCGATGCCGAGCATCAGCGCGAGGGTCGGCGTGGTGCTGCTGAGGTCCACGAAGCCGGTCACGATCTGGATGCCGGCCATCGCGGCGCCCACGCCGAGCAGCGCGGTCAGCAGCGGCAGGCCGGCCGCGACCAGCGACCCGAGGGTGACCAGCAGGACGAGCGCGGCGATGAGCAGGCCGATCACCTCGCCGATGCCCTGCTCCGCGGGCGCCTGCAGGGCGTCGCCGCCGATCTCGACGGTCAGGCCCGCGTCGCGGCCGGCGCGGGTCGCGTCCACGAGCGCCGCCCGGTCGGCGTCCGTCAGGCCGATCGGCTGCACGGTGTAGGTCACCTGCGTGTAGGCGACGGTCCCGGCCTGGTTGACGGTCCCCCGCAGCGGGTCGGAGACGGTGGCGACCCGCCCGCCGGCCTTCAGCGCGGTGACGGTCCGCTCGAGGGCGGCGGCGTTGCCGGGGTCGGTGAGCTTCTGGCCGGCCGGCGCGGCGAACACCACCCGCGCCTGGGCGCCGCCCGCGCCGGCCTGCGGGAAGCGCTGCGCGAGCAGGTCCTGCGCCTCCTGCGCCTGCGTGCCCGGGATCTCGAACGAGCCGGCCGTCGGGCCCGACAGGGTCGCCGCGCCGGCGCCGAGGGCCGCGATCAGCGCCAGCCAGAGCACGAGGACGAGCTTCCGGCGGTGGAAGCTCAGCTTCCCGAGCCGGTACAGGTAGGTTGCCATGCCGACCACGGTCCCGGGCGGCGGGCCGGAAAGCGTCGTCCCGGCGCAGACACGCGGCTACCACGGGCGTGGTAGCCGCCCGGGTGATGGCTACTGCGGCCAGACGACGCCGCCGCCACGAAAGGCCGCGTACGGTGCAGAGCATGGACGCCAGCGAGACCGCGCTCACCAGGGTGTGGCGATACGCGGCGGGCAGGCCACTGCTGCTGGACATGCTGCTCGCCCTCGTGCTGGCGTTCGCCGTGCTGCGCGCCGCCGCCGACGACCGGGCCACCAACGGCGACGTGATCGTCGCGGGCGTGGCGTTCGTCGCCGTCCTCATCCGCCGGCTGCGGCCCCTGGCGGCGCTCGGCATCGCCACGTCCGCGACCATCGGCGCGATCCTGCAGGGCGTCAGCAACCCGGGGCTGATCGTGGCGCTCGGCGTCATCACGTACTCGATCGCGGCGCACACCGACCGGCGCAAGGGCTGGGTGTGCGCGCTCGCCGCGTCCGGGTTCGTGTACCTGACGGGCCTCATCGTCGCCGCCGAGGACTGGTGGCGGGGCGAGACCCTCGGCATCTTCGCGTGGATCTTCATGGCGGCCGCGGTCGGCGACGCGGCGCGCACCCATCGCGCGTACGTCGCCGAGGTCGAGGAGCGCGCCCGCCGGGCGGAGCAGACCCGCGAGGACGAGGCGCGGCGCCGCGTCATGGACGAGCGGCTGCGGATCGCCCGGGAGCTGCACGACGTCGTCGCGCACCACATCGCGGTCATCAGCGTGCAGGCGGGCGCCGCCGCGCACGTCCTGCAGCGCCGGCCGGACCAGGTGGGCCCGGTCCTGAACCACATCCGCGAGGCGTCCGACACGGTGCTGAAGGAGATCCAGTCGGTGGTCGGGGTGCTGCGCGGCGCCGACGAGCGCGAGACCACCGAGCCCGCCCCCGGCCTCGCGCGGCTGCCAGAGCTGCTCGCCACGCTGGAGACGACCGGGTTCCCGGTGCGGCTCCGGCAGGTCGGGGAGGCGCGGGAGCTGCCCGCGATGGTGGACCTCGCGGCGTACCGCATCGTGCAGGAGGCCCTGACCAACGCCCACCGCTACAGCGACGGCTCGGCGCAGCTCCTCGTCGAGTACACCCCGGACGACGTGGTCCTCGAGGTCAGCAACCGGATGCGGGCGGCCGCGCAGAAGGGCGCCGGCTACGGGCTGCTCGGCATGCGCGAGCGCGCCGCGGCCGCCGGTGGGAGCGTGACCGCGTGCCCGGTCGGCGCCTCGGTGTTCCGGGTCCACGCGGTCCTGCCGGCGGAGCACGCGTGACGATCCGGGTGCTGCTCGCGGATGACCAGGCGCTGATCCGCGCCGGCTTCAAGATGATCATCGACTCGGAGCCCGGATTCGAGGTCGTCGGCGAGGCGGCCGACGGGCGGGAGGCCGTGGACCTGGCCCGCACGGCCCGCGCCGACGTCGTCCTCATGGACATCCGCATGCCGCGCGTGGACGGCCTCGAGGCGACCCGCCGCATCGGCGCCGACGACAACCTGGCCGGCGTGCGGATCCTCGTGCTCACCACGTTCGAGACCGACGACAACGTGGTCCTCGCGCTGCAGGCGGGCGCCAGCGGGTTCCTCGGCAAGGGCGTCGCCCCCGCCGACCTGCTGCACGCGATCCGGGTGGTGGCGGGCGGCGAGCAGCTGCTGTCGCCGCGGGCGACCCGCGGGCTGGTGAGCCGCTTCCTGACCAGCCTGCGGCCGGACGCCGACGGGGCGCTGCCGGCGCTGGACCTGCTCACCGACCGGGAGCGCGAGGTCCTCGTCCTCGTCGCGCACGGCCTGTCCAACGACGACATCGCCGAGCGCCTCTTCGTGTCGCCGCTGACCGCCAAGACGCACGTCAACCGGGCGATGACGAAGCTGAACGTCCGGGACCGGGCGCAGCTGGTGGTCCTCGCGTACCAGAGCGGCCTGGTCCGCCAGGGCGACCCGCTGCCCGACCCGCCCAACCGCTGACGGCTGGAGGGTCACCAGCCGATGCGGGCGAGGGCGCGGGCCACGAAGCCGCGCAGTGCCCGGTCGTCCCAGCCGGGCACGTCGGGTGGGAGCGCCCCGTCCGGGTCGGCGGCGACGGCGAGCATCGTTAGGGCGGGCTCCGGGGTGGCCTCTCGGCGCCGGTACGCCAGCGCGATCGCCGCCGTCAGCGCCACCTGCTCGTCCGGGTGGTCGAGCCGCTCCCGGAGGTGCGCGTCGACGGCCGGGTCGTCGACCGGCAGGTGGGCGAGGGTCAGGTTGGCGGCGGCGCTCGCCGTCGCCAGCAGCGCCGCCACCGCCGGCGGGGTGGGCGGGAACCACGCCAGGAGCCCGGCCGCCAGCTCCGCGACCGCCGGGTCCGCGTCACCCACCCAGCCGGTGACGGTCCCAGCGTGGGCGGCGAGGGCGTCGTACGCGTCCCGGGCCCAGCGGTCGGCTCCCGCGTCGCCGGCCTCGTCGTCACCGGCCTCGTCGCCGGTGAGCCACAGGTTGAGCCGCAGCAGCTGCTCGTCGGTGACCGCGTCCGCCGCCGGGTAGACGGCACGCGCGTCGAACGGCAGGGCGTCGTCGCGGTGGTCGCCGATCGCCACCTTTCTGAGCATCCGCACGAGGTCGGCCCGGTCCGGGGTCGCCGGGTCGTCGGCGAGCGCGACCAGGAACGGCACGACGACGGCGCCGGCCTGCCACCGGGTGCCCTGGTGGTACAGGTGCGCGGACAGCTCGTTCCGGGCCCGGGCACGGGTCGTCGGCTCGGCCGCCGTCAACGCCTCCAGCAGGGCGGGGACGTGCTCGGAGGTGCCGTCGCAGCCGTACACCCGCTCCCAGGCCACCCCGGTCATGCGGTGTAGTAGCCCTCGACCGCCGCCCGGGCCGCATCGAGCAGGGCCGGCCCCTCCTGAGGGACCCGCGGGAAGCCGCCGGCGGGCTTCAGCGCGTCGAGCTGCCCGGCGGACAGGGCGTACACGACGCGGCCGAGGCCGGAGCGGTCGATGCCGCCGGTGCACATGCCGCAGGGCTGGCAGCTGGTGTACATCGTGATGGCGGCGGCGTCCTCCGGGGTCAGGTGGCGGGCGGCCCAGCGGGCCAGCTTCAGCTCCGGGTGGGCGCTGATGTCGTCGTCGGACAGGACCGTGTTGTGCTCCTCGGCGAGGACCCGGCCGCCGGCGACGAGCAGCGACCCGAAGGGCGCCTCACCCGCCGCGCGGGCCTCGACGGCGATCGCGATCGCCCGACGCAGGAACCGCTCGTCGTCCGGTGTCACGACGCCTCCGGCAGGGTCATGGTGCCGCGCGCGACGACCAGGCCGGAGCCGCTCACGCGCACCCGCGGGCCGGCGACGGTCACGGTGATCCGGCTGGGCCGGCCCATCGAGTGCCCCTGCTCGACGACGACGGTGACCTCGCCCTGGCCGCCGGGCTCACCGGCCGCCAGGAGGGCGGCGAGGGGGCCGGCGGCGGTCCCGGTCGCCGGGTCCTCCGCGATGCCCATCGCCGGGTTGAAGAATCTCGCGTAGGCCGTGGCGTCCTTGTCGACGGTGTCGCCGGTGTACAGGTAGCAGCCCTCACCCCCGACCTGCCGGAGCGCCGCGGTGAGCCGGGCGTCGTCGGGCGCGGCCCGGTCCACGGCGGCGCGGTCGCGGACCGGCACGAGCAGGTGCCCCGCGCCGGTGGAGACCACCTGGGCCGGCCGGTCGGCGACGAGGTCCTCCTCGCGCAGCCCGAGCGCGGCGGCCAGCCCGGCCCGGTCGCTGACGACGGCGCCGAAGACGGGCGGCGACTGTTCCATGGTCACCACCACCCGCCCGTCGTCGTGGTGCCGCACGTGGACGGGCAGCACGTCCTCGCCGATCTCCTGCGTGAAGTCGCCACCGCCGTCCAGGCCGCCCGGGCCGGCGAGCCACAGCCAGGCGCCGAGGGCGTTGTGGCCGGCGCCGTACACCTCCTCCCCCGTCGGCGTGAAGGACCGCAGCCGCCGCGTCGCCCCCGGCCGCGTGGGCGACTGGACGAACGTGGTCTCCGACTGGTTGAACTCGCGGGCGATCGCCCGCATCTGAGTCTCGGTGAGCCCGTCGGCGTCGGTCACGAGGGTGAGCGGCGCGCCGGTGAGGGGGGCCGAGGCGAACACGTCGACATAGACGAACGAGGTTTCAGGCACACCTCGACGCTACGGCCCGCCACCCACCGGGTGGAGGCCGTTTGTGCGGCATCGCGGGCGGTTCGCCGCAGGATCTGCGGTAGCCTGCCGCGATGACCGCACCCGGGCTCGACGAGGTGGACCGGCAGCTGCTCGCGGCGGTGCAGCGGGACGCCCGCGCGTCGCTGACGGCCCTCGCGGCCGAGATCCACCTTGGCGTGTCCGCGACGCGGGCCCGGTTGCGCGGCCTGGAGGAGCGGGGCGTCATCACCGGCTACACGGCCAGGGTCGACCCGGTCGCCTGCGGCCTGCCGCTGCGCGCGGTCGTGCGCATGAAGGTGCACGGCGCCCTGTACGACAAGGTCGCCGCCGTCCTGGACCGCGAGCCGCAGATCGTGCGCTGCGTCCGCGTGACCGGCGAGGCGTGCTACGTCGCCGAGATCGTCGCCGCCGACATGCCGGACCTCGCCCGCATCACCTCCGAGCTCGCCCGCGTCGGCTCCATCACCACCGACATGGTCTACGAGGTCGTCGCCGACCGCGCGATCCCCGCCCGGTAGGCCTGGCTCAGTCGAGCCGGCGGCGGCCGGCGAAGCCGAGGTCGGCGCGGTGATACCAGGCGAGGTCGCGGTCGCCCTCCAGCCAGCACAGCAGCACCGGCACCCCGTCGAGCTCGGCCGGGAAGTCCAGCAGCAGCGGCGCCACGCCCTTGAGGTGTGCCCCGCTCTGCTGCACCTCGGTGACCAGCTCGTCGAACCTGGCGGACCTGGCCTTCCATTCCGGCAGCCCACCCAGCGCCGTCGCGGCGCCGCCGGGGGCGAGCGCCGCCGCCAGCTCCGCCGCGTCCGCCCGCACGGCGACGAGCTCGTCGAGCAGCGGGCGGAGCCGGCCGAGCGCCGCCCGCGCCTCCGCCACTGTGTACAGACCCATGTGCCAAGTCTGGCACCCGCCCACCCGCACCGGGTGGTCCGGACCGGGTCAGCCCGCGCCGGCCGTCTCCGGCGGGTGGGATTGGTCCCCGGCCCGGGCGCGGACCACGACGACCGGGCGGTCGGACTTGTGCACGAGGGTGTCGGAGGTGCTGCCCAGCAGCAGCTCGCTGAGCTTGCGGTGCCCGTGCGCGCCGACCACGATGCCGGGGCTGTCGTGCTCGCGGGCCACGCGCAGCAGGGTGTCGGCGGGGGTCAGGTCGTCGGCGACGGCGAGCGCGGTGGCGGCGCTGAAGCCGGCCTCCCGGGCGAGCTGCGCGCCCTGCCGGGCGGTCTGCTTCGCCGACTCGTACGCGGCCTCGTCCATCTCGGCGGCGCTGCGCAGGTCCAGGGCGGCCGGCGGGAGCTCGAAGCCCGGCACGGGCAGCGTCAGGGGTTCGAAGCGCCGCCCGGCCTCCCACACCGTGACGACGAGCGCCGGTTGCGGGCCGAGCAGGGTCGCCGCGTCGCGCACCGCCTGCCGTGCGGCCGCGGAGCCGTCGAACCCGAGGATCACCGGTCCTCCTGTGGTCACCGTTCCCACCGTACCGACGGATCCACCGCCGGCGGGGTGAGCGCAAGGTGGTCCGTCTCCTCGCCCGGAGGGCTGGCGGGGGCGGCCGCCGGAGCAGTACGTCGCCCTGGCGGCGCACGGTGGCGACGATGTCCGGGTGCGAGTGGCCCATGATGGCGTGGCATCCCCGCACAGGGCGTCGCCACCCTCCCGGCACCGGCCACCCTCCC
>NZ_JBFAJA010000124.1:0-33277 GCF_040654975.1 Dactylosporangium sp. NPDC050588
ACATCGACCGGCACAGCTACCAAGCCACCACCAGCATCGACATCATCAACCCCTACCCTTGACAACCCACCGAACCACCTAACTGAACGGCGTTGCGTCTAGTTCACCCGCGTCGACGGCCGGGTGGCGGGCGTCGGCAGGGACGGGTTCGGCGGCGCGGGGAAGGACCCGCCCGGTCCGCCGCGGCAGCTCCGGCAACCGCAGGTCCGCAAGGCCGAGCTCATCGGGCGGGCTGACGTGACCCGGCACGTCCCGGGGGAGCGGCAGGGGAGTGATGTCGACGATGACGTCACCGATGTCGCGCCGCTCCACCGGCCACCGCACGTCGATGGTGCGAGCCGCCGCCGTGCACGCCGGGCACTCGTCGCGGCCGCCGCCCCACATGCCGAACTGGGAACCCGTCATGTCCGGCCGCTCGATCCCGCACAGCGTGGCGCGGAACAACCCGTACGCGTGCCGGCGGGGGTCCGGCAGCATGTCGGTGCACGCCGCCTCCCACCGCTGGTCCCACCGGTGATACATGGACCGTGTCATCTCGGAGCCCACGTGCCCGACAAGGGTGAACGCGTAGCACCACGTGCAGACCCAAACCTCGCGGTACCACTGCTGCGGCGGGATCTCCTGCCACACCATCTCCCGATCACACGCATGACACAGCACGGCGGGATTCTGCCATCACGAACCGCGGCCAACGGGATAACCGGCGGCGGTCTGCGCGGGCCGGTGGGATCATGCGCGGATGAGGTCGAGGCTGCGGAAACTGCACATCGACGAGCAGGAGTACACGTGGACGGCGCAGATCCGCGCCGCGTCCGGCCCGGACGGCCGCCGGCACCGGTGCATCCGCATCCGAGCGTGGGGCGCCGGCCGGACCGGTTGCGCGCTGCAGGCCGATCTGGCCGTTCGACGTCAACCGGTCGCCGCTGACGAGGACGCGTACCCGTACCCGGCGGCCGCGGACGTCCGGGCGCTCATCGAGTACGGATTACGCGCAGGCTGGAATCCGCAATCCCGCGGGGGCACGTTCCAGGTCACGTCGGCCGCTGATGTGGCGCTGCCCGGGTTCGTCGTCACCGACGTGGCGTGGGCCGGCGAACGACACCCGTGACCAGCCGGGAAACGCGGTGCCGGCGGCCGGCCGGGCGACCTATGCTCGTCCAGCGCTGCTGTCCGACATCGAGGAGCCGCCCATGCCACACGTGACGCTCCACGCGCTCGAAACCGACCTCGCCGGGCGTGAAGCCGGCCTCATCAGGGAACTCACCGACGCCGTCGTGTCCGTGTACGGCGAATGGGCCCGGCCGTCGGTCGACGTCAGGCTCATCGGCATCCCGGCCGGGCGGTGGGCCCGCGGCGGAGTGCCGGTCGCCACCGCCGCACCGTCGGTCACCTTCGGGATGCGCGAGGAGGTGTTCGCCCGGCCGGACGCCGCCGGTGTCGTCGCACGGCTCGTCTCGGCGTTCACCGATGCCGTCACCGCCGTGTTCGGCGACGGCTGCCGCGACGAGGTGCTGGTCGAGCTCATCGGCCAGCCCACGTCCCGGTCGGGTCTCGGCGGCAAGGTGATCAGCGGCGGATAGCGGGTGCAGGCCCCGCCGGATGCCTGCACGCTGTGCTCGTGCCGAGCCGCCGGCACGAGCACAGCGGGTCGCGTCACGCCACGGCGGTCCCCTCCAGTTCGACGAGCTGACCCGGGATCGCGAGCCGGGTCACGCCGAGCATCGTCGTGGCAGGCGCGACCTTCGCGGCGCCGAGCCGGGAGGCGAGGACGCCGTAGTGCGGGAACAGCAGGTCGACGTCGGTCGTGTACACGTTCAGCCGGATCAGGTTCTCCAGGGACATGCCGGCCTCGGCGAGGACGGCCTCCAGGTTGTCGAGGCTCAACGCCAGCTGCGCGGCCATGTCACCGTCGTGCATGGGGCGGCCGTCGGCGCTCATCGCGGTCTGCCCGGAGCAGTACAGGGTGCGGGTCTCCCCGGAGACGAGCTCACCCTGGTTGAATCCCATGTCGAGCGACCAGGCGACCGGGTTGACCGCCGTTCGTTGCAATGCCACATCTGCTCCATTCGGATCGGGGTCGGATCGGGGGGACGGGCGGGCCGTCCGTGGTGATGAGCCTGCCAACGAATCACGACATCCTGTGTCGTGTATTGCAGTAAGGTTCCCGGATGCGCGCCGACCGGCTGGTTTCGCTGGTGCTGCTGCTCCGCCAGCGCGGGCGGCTGTCCGCCGCGACCCTCGCCCGTGAGCTGGAGGTGTCGACCCGCACCGTCCTGCGCGACATCGAGGCGCTGTCCGCGGCCGGGGTCCCCGTGTACGCCGAACGCGGCCGGCACGGCGGGTTCATGCTGCTGCCCGGCTTCCAGACGGAGCTCACCGGCCTGAACCACGACGAGGCGCTCGCCCTGCTGGTCGCCGGTTCCCGCAGCGGCGCGCAGGCGTTCGGGCTCGGGGCGGCGCTCGCCTCCGCGATGCGCAAGGTCGTGGACGCGCTGCCGGAGAGCTACCGGACCACCGCGGCCGGCGCGGTCCAGCGGCTGCTGATCGACCCGGAGACCGACCTGCTCGCCCGCCGGCAGGCCGGCGAGGAGGTCCCCGACGCGGTCATGGCCGAGGTGCGCCGCGCGGTCCTCGGCGGCCACAAGCTGCGCATCCACTACGCGCCGGTCCGCCAGAGCCCGGCGTGGCGCACCGTCGACCCGGTCGGCCTCGTCACGGTCCGCGATCAGGGGTACCTGCTGGCCACGAGATCCGGCGAGGACCGCACCTACCGGCTGTCCCGGATCGTGGCAGCCGAGGAGCTCGACGAACCCGCCGAACGGCCCGACCGCGTCGACCTGGACCGCGCCTGGCTGGAACGCAGCACCCGGTTCCGAGCCGGCGGCGACCAGGTCACCGTCGTGGTCCGGCTGCACCCCGCCCGCCGGGAGGACCTGGCCGGCACCGCCCTGGCCGTCCTCACCGAAACCACCGACGACGGCCGGCTGCGGGATGGAGGTCACGTTCCAGGACGCCCGGCACGCCGAATGGGCGCTGTGGCAGCTCGCCACGAACGCCGAAGCCGTGACCCCGCACTGGCTGCGCACGTCCCTGCACGACCGCGCCACCGCCATCGCCGCCCGCTACGCCACCCCGACCTGACAAGGGCCGAGAGGTCGCCGGACCGTCCGGCGACGGGCAGGCCCGGTCTCGTCGTCCCTGCGCCACACCACCAGAGGTCGGCTGAGAGACCCACGCCAAGACGTCCCGGCCGAGAATTGTCGAATGCGGCACCCGACAATACGGCCCCGGCAACCGGACGACCTCGACACCTGCATCGAGATGCTCAGGGCCGTGCACGAGACCGACGGATACCCGCTGCGCTGGCCGGCGGACCCGCGCCGCTGGCTCGACCCGCCGCACCTGCTCCAGGCCTGGCTCGCCGAAGACCCCACCGGTGCCATCGTCGGCCACGTCGCCGTCCGGCACCTGCACGACGGCGGCGGTGACGTTGCCGCGCAGCACACCGGACGGGTGGACCTGTCCCGGCTGTACGTCGCCCCAGGGGCACGCCGCCGCGGCGTCGCCGGGGCGCTGGTTGCCTGCGTGGCGTCGTGGGCGGCCCGGCACGGCCGCGTGCTGACGCTCGACGTCATCGAGGAACGGCGGTCCGCGGCCACGGCCTTCTACGAGGCGACCGGCTGGCGGCACCTCACCACGACGGACGCGGACTGGGTCGCCGACGACGGCAGCCCGGCCGGTCAGGCTGCGCCGCTACGTCCTGGACCCGGCGCCGCGGACCCGAATGTAGATTCCGGCAATGGATCTTTCGGTATTGCAGGCACGGGCCGCTGAGATCGCCGCCCTGTACGACGAGCACAACACCGCCGCGGGGCGGGGTGCGTGGACGACCGGGGACCTAGCGCTGGGCTTCGTCGCGGAGTTCGGACGGATGACCGACGGGATCGAGCGGCACCTGACCTGACCAGCCGGCGGACGGCGAACGACCCGGGCGCGGAAACAAAGAACGGCAAGGAGACGCGCTCCCTGCCACCTCTAACGTATATCGCACCCCGGGGCTTGCGGCAAGACCACAGGGGTGCGGCAGAATGCTCCATTCGTGGTGAATGGGGGATTTCATGCGTGACGTGATCATCGCCGGGGGTGGGCCGACGGGGCTGATGCTCGCCGCCGAACTGCGGCTGCACGGCGTCGACGTGCTGGTGCTGGAGAAGGAGCCGCAGCCGGCCGCGTACGTGAAGGCGCTCGGGCTGCACGTGCGCAGCATCGAACTCATGGACCAGCGGGGACTGCTGGAACGGTTCCTCGACAACGGGCGGCGGTCCCCGGTCGGCGGGTTCTTCGCCGGGATCACGAAACCGGCGCCGGCGCTGGACAGCGCCCACGGGTACGTCCTGGGCATCCCGCAGCCGGTGACCGAACGGCTCCTCGCCGAGCACGCCACGGACCTCGGCGCCGACATCAGACGCGGCCGTGAGGTCGCCGGGATCGCGCAGGACCCGGACGGGGTGACCGTCGACCTCGCCGACGGCACCCGGCACACGGCACGGTTCCTGGTCGGATGCGACGGCGGGCGCAGCACCGTCCGCCGGTTGTCAGGTATCGCGTTCCCCGGCGAGCCGAGCCGCGCCGACACGCTGCTCGGCGAGATGGAGGTGACCGCGGCGCCGGAGACGGTGACCAGCATCGTCGCCGAGGTCCGCCGGACGCAGCTGCGGTTCGGGCTCGGACGGTCCGGTGACCACGGCCCGTACCGGGTCGTGGTGCCCGCGGACGGGGTCGCCGAGGACCGCGGCGTGCCGCCGACATTGGAGGATTTCCGGAAACAGTTGCAGGTATTCGCCGGCACCGACTTCGGGGTGCACTCACCGCGGTGGCTGTCGAGGTTCGGCGACGGCACCCGGCACGCCGAACAGTACCGGGCCGGGCGGGTGTTCCTCGCCGGCGACGCCGCGCACGTCCACCCGCCGCTCGGCGGGCAGGGGCTGAACCTCGGCATCCAGGACGCGGTCAACCTCGGCTGGAAACTCGCCGCGGCCGTCGGCGGGTGGGCGCCGGACGGGCTGCTCGACACGTACCACGCGGAGCGGCACCCGGTCGCCGAGGACGTGCTGGACAACGTCCGGGCGCAGACAGAGCTGCTGCGCACGGAGCCGGGCCCGCAGGCGGTGCGCCGGCTGCTGGCGGAGCTGATGGGCTTCGAGGAGGTCAACCGGCACCTCATCGAGAAGATCACCGCGATCTCCGTCCGGTACGAACTGGGCGGCGGCCACGATCTCGTCGGCCGGCGGCTGCGGGACGTCCCGCTCAAGCAGGGCCGCCTGTACCAGCTGATGCATGCCGGCAGGGGACTGCTGCTCGACCAGACTGGCCGGCTGTCGGCCGGAGGCTGGGCGGACCGCGTCGACCACGTCGTCGACGTCAGCGACGACCTCGACGTGCCGGCGGTGCTGCTGCGCCCCGACGGGTACGTCGCATGGGCCGGCGACGACCAGCCGGACCTCGACAGCCGCCTCGGGACGTGGTTCGGGTCGGCCACCTGACCAGCAGGATGCCACCTCGGCGTCCACCCGCGCTGTCGTGCAGGACCGGGCCGGGACCGGGCCAGGACCGGCGCAGCACCGCATAAGCTCCATGCCCATGACGGGGATCCTCCTGGTGACAGGCGCGACCGGTTCGCTCGGGCGGCGCGTGTACGAGCAAGCCACCGCCGGCGGATGGACCGTCACCGGCACCTGGTTCGCGAACCGGGCCCACGGCGGCGACGTGCGCCTCGACATCCGCGACCGGCCGGCGATCGGCGCGCTGCTACGCGACGTCCGCCCCGACGTCATCATCCACACGGCCGCAGGACGGGACCGCGGCGACTGGGCGTCGATCGCCGACGGCGCCGCCAACGTCGCGGTCGCCGCCGCCAGCGCCGGCATCCGGCTCGTGCACATGTCCAGCGACGCCGTGTTCTCCGGCCGGGAGATCCACTACGACGAAACCGCATTACCGGACCCGACATACCGGTACGGCGCGGCGAAGGCCGCCGCCGAGACCGCGGTCGCCGCGATCCACCCGGACGCGGTGCTGGTCCGGACCTCGACGATCCTCGGCGACGGCCGCGGCGCGCACGAGGTCCTCACCCACGACCTGGCGTCCGGAAGGGTGCACGGGGCGCTGTTCACCGACGAGATCCGGATGCCGGTCCACGTCGACGACCTCGCCGCCGCGCTGCTCGAGGTCGCCGCCGGCAGTCACCGCGGCGTGCTCAACATCGCCGGTCCGCAGCCGATCAGCCGGCACGAGCTGGGCCTGCTCGTCGCCGCCCGCGACGGCCTGGACCCCGCGACGATACCGGCCGCCCACAGCAGGGACCTGTTCCCGAACCGGCCACTGGACGTCCGGCTCACCAGCGCCCTCGCCGAGTCGATGCTGCGGGTCAGGCTGCGACCGGCCGGCGAGTTCATGACCGGGCCTGCTACCGTCGCCGGTGACCGACCCGACCCGAGGAGGTGAGACCCCGTGAACGTGGTGACAGGACGGGGGCTCCCTTCCCCGATGGTCGAACGGCTCACCTGACCCAGGTGACCGGCCGGGGCGCCCGCGACACGGCATCCCGGAAGGCAGCACACCGGTGCGGTACATCTCCAGCACGACCGACGACGGCATCTGCGGCAGGCAGTTCGTCCTCGGCGACATCCCCGGCACCCTGTGGACCCCGGCCGGCGGGGGCGACGGCCCGCTAATCCTCATCGGGCACGGCGGACGTCAGCACAAGGCCGCGTCCGCCGTCGTCGCTGGCGCGCACCGGTTCGTGACCGGGCTCGGCGCGACCGTCGCCGCGATCGACGCACCCGGACACGGCGACCGGCCCCCGATCACCCCGCCGTGGCACGGCCGCCGGCCGAGCCTGCCGGAGGTCGTCGCGTTCAACTCGGCGCTCGCGGCCCTCGCCGCGCCCGACTGGCAGGCCGTCATCGACGCGTTGACGGACGGGCCCGTCGGGTACTGGGGAACGTCCCTCGGCGCCGGGATCGGCATCCCGCTGGTCGCGGCCGAACCCCGCATCGGCGCCGCCGTCCTCGGTCTCGCCGCCGGCCCCCTCGACGCGGCCGCGGAGGTGATGGTGCCGGTGGAGTTCCTGCTGCAGTGGCACGACGAGCTCGTGCCCCGCGAGCAGGCGCTCGCGCTGTTCGACGCGCTCGGGTCCGCGGCCAAGACGCTGCACGCGAATCCCGGCGGGCACGGGGAAGTCCCGGCGTTCGAGCACGACAGCTCAGTGCGGTTCTTCGCCCGGCACCTCGGCGACCCGCGCGTGTAGGTGCATGTCGTGCCAGCCGTCGGTGTGGCGGGCCTCGCCGCGTTTCGTGCCCTCCAGCGCGTACCCGGCGCGGCCCGCGACCCGGCACGACGGCACGTTCGCCGTCGAGTGGCAGACCTCGACCCGGTGCAGGCCGAGCGTCCCGAACGACCACCCGGTCAGCGCCGCCAGGGCCCGCCCCGCGACACCCCGGCCACGGGCGGACGGCAGCACCCAGTACGACACCTCCGCCAGCCCCTCGGCGAGGTCGATCGTGCGGAGACTGATCTGCCCGGCGACCCGGCCACCGTCGGTGACGGCCCAGCCGGCGCCGGTCTCCGCCCGCCAGCGCGCCGGCCAGCGGGCGATCCAGTCGCGGGCCTCCGCGGCGGACATCGACCGGCAGTGCCAGCGCTGGATGTCAGGATCGGAGTAGGCTTCGACCACCGCGTCCACGTCGGCGGGCAGCCACGGCCGCAACCGCAGGCCGTCGCCGTCCAGCACCGGCTGCACGGACGTGGCGAGGGTCCCTACCGGCAGCGCCGGTGTCACGAGCGACGGCATGCCGCCGACGGTAATTGACGGCAATACGAAAATCGAAAATCGGTAACGGGGCCGCCTGGCGGCATCCACCAGCGTAGCGCCGTCGCGGGGCCGGTGACGTCGTCGGACAGAGCGGGGCGTCAGGCGGTCGCTGGGGGGACGCAGCCGTCGGTGACGCTGGCCTCGGCGGCGGCGATCACCGCGTCGAGCCGGTCCCGGGTGGCGGTGAGACCGGCGACCTGCGCGTCGATCCGGCTCCGCTCCTCCGCCAGCAGCCGCAGGGTTTCCGGGGTCGCGTGACCGGTGTACACGCACGGCAGCAGGTCCAGGATGCGGCGGCTGGACAGGCCCGCCGCGTACAGCTGCTGCACCAGCATCACCCGGTCGACGGCGCCGTCCGGGTAGTGACGCTGCCCGGACGGGCTGCGGTCCGCGCCCAGCAGGCCCTGCTCCTCGTAGTAGCGCAGCGCCCGCACGCTGACACCCGCTTTCGTCGCGAGCTCCCCGATCCGCACCTGCGACCCTCCTCACGCCCGGCACACTTGCCTCTGACGTCAACGTCAGGTTTTAGCGTAACCGGCATGGACATCAACGGATCGGTGGCGCTCGTCACGGGCGCCAACCGCGGCCTCGGCCGGCACTTCGCCCAGGAACTGCTCAACCGCGGCGCGACCGTGTACGCCACCGCACGCGACCCGCGCACCGTCGACCTGCCCGGCGTGCGGGTGCTGCGGCTGGACGTCACGGACCCCGGCAGCATCGAGGAAGCCGCCGGCGTGGCGAAGGACGTGACGCTGCTGGTGAACAACGCGGGCGTCGCGACGTACACCAACCTCCTCGGCAGCCCGCTCGACGCCGTCCGCCTGGAGATGGAGACGCACTACTTCGGGACGCTGCAGGTGATCCGGGCGTTCGCGCCGGTCCTCGCGGCGAACGGCGGCGGCGCGATCCTCAACGTCCTGTCGCTGCTGTCATGGGCGAACTACGACGGCGCGAACTCCTACAGCGCCGCGAAGGCCGCCCAGTGGAGCCTGACCAACGGGGTGCGGCTCGAGCTGGCGGAGCAGGGCACCCACGTCACCGGCGTGCACCTGGGCGCCGCCGACACCGACATGATGGCCGGCTGGGACGTGCCGAAGCTCGACCCCGCGTTCGTCGCCGCGACCGCCCTCGACGGCGTGGCCAGGGGCTGGACCGAGGTGCTGGTGGACGACGCGAGCCGCGCGGCGAAGGCCGCGCTCACCACCTGACGGCGCGAGCGACGCACTCACCGCCGCAGGACGTGAGGCGGCGGGCGAGATCGGCAATACAGCGTGAAGACGTGCGCGGTCACCGCCTGCGGTCGTGGTAGCGGTCCAGGACGTCGAGGGCGTCCTGGACCCGGCCGCGCCGCAGCAGCAGCTCCGCCAGCAGCGTCGCCGGCGCTAGCCCGGCCGGGTCCGACAGCGCCGCGATCGCCTCGTCCTCACGGCCCTGCCCGGCGAGCAGCTCACCGAGCCGCGCCCGCACCGACGGCAGGTCATGATCCGGGCAGGCCCGCAGGGCGGCGACCGCCTCGGGCACCCGGCCACGCTCGACGAGCAGCTCCACCCGGATCATGAGCAGGTCCACGTCGTGCGTGTCCTCGAGCAACGCCAGGGCCGCGTCCGGGGCGATCCCGCCGAGGGCGTGCAGGGCGCACTCGGGATCGTCGCCGCAGGTGGCGAGCTCGGTCAGGATCGCGACCGCCTCCTCGATCCGGCCGTTGCGGCTGTACAGCTGAGCCAGCGGCACCCCGTCGAACGGTTTGAGCACGTCCGCGGCCCCCTCGATGTCACCCTGCCGCTCCAGCACCTCGGCCAGCCACATGGTGAGGCGGCCGTCGCGGTAGCCGCGGCAGGCGACGTCGGCCGCCCAGTCCCGCAGGTCGCCGGCCCGGCCGTGCCGGTGCAGCAGCCGCCCCGCCTGGTCCAGCACGTACGGGGCGTGCGGCCGCAGCACCGCGACCGCCTCGTCCACCGCGCCGCGCCGCTCCAGCTCCGCCGCGACCACCCCCGCCACGTGCGCCGAACCGGCGGCCAGCGGCGCCAGGACCGTGAACGCCTCGTCGCCGCGACCGGCCGCGGCCGCCACCTCGAACAGGGCGGCGGCCATCCCCGCCTCGCCCAGCCGCGGTCCGAGCAGCGCGAACACCTCCTCGACGCGGCCCTGCGCGCCGAGCAGCGCCGCGACCTCCCGCGCCACCCGGTGATCGTCCGCCCACGGGGTGAGCAGCGCCAACGCGTCACCGGGCCGCCCCCGCCCGTGCAGGGCGGCGGCGCGGGCCCGCAGCACCGGCGACCATCCCGCGTCGGTGAACCGGTCCAGCGCGGCGTCGTCCGGGTCGTGCTCGGCGAGCACCTGCGCGCAGCCCTCGTCGCCCGCGGCGGCCCGGACCCGGAGGATCCCTGCGTGTCCGAGAGCGGCGAGCCGCCGCGCGATGCCGACAGGGACCCGCCGGTCACGGATGAACCGCGCATGCACGTCCATCCCGGCAACATATCGGCACCGGCCGCTGTCCCGTGTCCCCGCCACGGCACCGCCGACGTGTTGGCCACCGCTTGTCCAGTCGTCCTGTGCCGCCGGTGTACGTGGGGGCGCCGGCGCTCCTGTTCAGGCGCTCACGGTCAGGCGCTCACGGTCAGGCGCTCACCAGCGAGACGGCCAGCGCCGCCATGACGACGGCGATCGCGGCGTCGACGACCCGCCACGCCGCCGGGCGGGCCAGCAGCGGCGCCAGCCGGCGGGCACCGAAACCGAGTGCGGCGAACCACAGCAGGCTCGCGGCCGCCGCACCAGCGCCGAACGCCCACCGGTCCTCATGCTGGTGCGCGACGGTGCCGAGCAGGACCACCGTGTCGAGGTACACGTGCGGATTGAGGAACGTGAACGCCAGGCACGCCAGCAGCGTCGCCCGCAACGCCGCCGGCGGATGGTCCAGCGGGGTCAGCGCGGCCGGTCGCAGCGCCCGCCGGGCGGCGAGGACCGCGTAACCGAACAGGAACGCGGCACCCGCCCACCGCACGACCGTCAGGACGGCCGGCGCGCCGGCCACGACGACGCCGAGACCCGCGATCCCGGCGCTCATCAGGGTCGCGTCGGCGGCCGCGCAGATCACCACGACCGGGCCGACGTGCTCGCGGCGCAGGCCCTGCCGCAGCACGAACGCGTTCTGCGCGCCGATGGCGACGATCAGCCCGAGCGAGAAACCGAACCCGGCCAGCGCGGAACCCACGCCGGTCAACGGATGCGCGCCGCCCGCCGCTCGGTGGCGGTGATGTAGCCGCGCAGCGCGTCCCGCGACCGGGACAGCGCGTCGATGTGACCGTCGAGCCCCCGCAGCCTGGCGCGGAGCGTGTCCAGCAGCTCCGGGCACGGTTCGAGCTCGGGGCCGGCACCGGACGCGCACGGCAGCAGCGCCCGGATCTCCTGCGTCGACAGCCCGGCCTCCAGCAGGTGACGGATCTGCGCGACGGTCACCACCGCGTCGTCGGCGTAGTCGCGGTAGCCGCTCGCGGCCCGGCCCGGCTCCAGCAGGCCCTGCGCCTCGTAGTAGCGCAACTGGTGCGCGTGCACGCCGGTGCGCCGGCTCAGCTCCCCGATCAGCATGAGCGCCCCCGCTTGACCTTCGACCGGTGTGAACGTTGACGATTGTGACATGACGTTCGACCCGCACGACCTGCTCGCCGCCAGCCGGCTCGGGGTCCTTGCCACCATCAAGGCCGACGGCCGCCCGCAACTGTCCCCGGTCATGCCGTTCTACGACCGTGCCGCCGGGGTCATCCTCGTGTCGATGACGCAAGGCCGGGCGAAGACCGCGAACCTGCGCCGCGACCCGCGGGCGACGCTCGAGGTCACCGGCGCCGACGGCAGATCGTGGGCGACCGCCGAGGGTGTCGCCACCCTTACCGGCCCCGGCACCGACCCGCACGGCCCCGAGGTCGAGGCCCTCGTCGACTACTACCGCCGCGCCGCCGGCGAACACCCCGACTGGGACGAGTACCGCACGGTGATGGTCTCCGACCGCCGGGTGCTGATGTCGATGACCGTCGACCACGTGTACGGCGCCGACCTCGGCTGACACGACACCGCCGGCACACCCGCAGCCCCCCGTGCCCGCCGGTCGCGGCCGCCGGACCGCGGTCTCGTGAGCCACACCCGCGCCGCCGCACCGGACCGTGACGACGGATCCGGCGGTGGTGCCCCACACACCGGCGCCGGACGTGGACCTGATCCGCCGTGACCTGGCAGGCTGGGCGGGGTGATCCTCGACGACCTGCCGACGTTGGCGGTGGCGTCGGCGGCCGCGTTCGGTCTGGCGCTGCTGTCGGCGGTGGCCGGGTTCGGCGGCGGAGTTCTGCTGCTGCCGGTGTTCACGGCGCTGTTCGGACTCCGCGTCGCGGTGCCGATGCTGACGTTGACGCAGGTGTCCAGCAACGCCTTCCGCGGCTGGCTGAACCGCCGGGAGCTGCACTGGCGGCTGATCGGCTGGTTCGCGCTGGGTGCGGTGCCACTGGCGGTCGCCGGCGGGCTGCTGCTGGCGCACGCGCCGCTCGGCCCGCTGAAACGGCTGCTGGGTGTGTTCCTCATCGGCGTCGTTGTCTGGCGGCGCCGCAACCCGCGGCCGCGCAAGCCCGCCGAGCAGACCTTCGCCGCGGTCGGGGCGGCCTCCGGCCTGGGCTCGGCGCTGCTCGGCTCCGTCGGGCCGCTGACCGCCCCGTTCTTCCTCGCCTACGGGCTGACCCGCGCGGCGTACATCGGCACCGAGGCCGTCAGCGCGCTGACGATGCACCTGTCGAAGATCGCCGCCTACGGCACCGGTGACCTGATCACGAGCCGGGTGCTGCTGTTCGGGGCGGCGCTCACACCGGCCACCCTGGCCGGCGCCTGGGTCGGCAGGAAGATCGTCGGGCGGACCAGCGACCGCGTGTTCGTCGTCCTGGTCGAGGCCGGTCTGGTCGCTGCCGGAGTGCTGTTCCTGCTCGGTCTGTGACGCCGCCGATCCCCGCACGCCCCCGAGGCCCTCGTCGACTGCCGCGGCCGCGCCGCCCGCGAACACCCCGGCTGGGACGAGTACCGTACGGTGACGGTCTCCGACCGCCGCGCCCTGATGTCGATGACCGTCGACCGCGTGCTCACGGCGCCGGGCACGGTCCGCGGCCGGGATTCCGCGGCGATCCCGGCCCTGAGCTGAGCCGCGCAGTTACCGGATTGCCGTTACCAGTAATCCGGTAACTGTGCGCCCCCCGGCCAGAGGGCGGGAAGCTGGTGGCAGGGCGGACGAGCGCGCGGACGGCGCGCTGGGGAACGGTGGCAGGGTTTGGCGGCAATCCCGTTTCCGCGTGCCGGTCAGGTGCCACCGGCGGTGAAGCGCGGACAGCGTGGCGGGCGGGCCGGATGTCAGAAGGCGAAGGAGTTGAACGGCTCCGGATCGGTGCGGAAGAGCCGGCCGAGGGCGGGGACGGCGGCGTCGTGGTGGGGGCGGATGTGGCCGGCGGCGGCCAGCAGCGCCGCGGACATGCCGCCGAGGTACAGCGAACCGAGCGCCTGGACGGTCAGCGTCAGGTCGGGGCGGGTCCGGGTGGGGGTGCAGGTCGCACCGTCGGGGGTCGCCGACAGCCGCCACGTGCCGATGTTGCGGGGGCACATCGGGTTGGCGTCGACGGCGATCGTGAGGTCGGCGGTGGTGTCGTACGACCGTGCGGTGAGCGCCGCCGGCAGGTCGAGGACGCGCAGCCACAGGTTGTCGGACTGGCGGGTGACCCGCAGGGCGCGCGGGTTACGCAGCATCCACCGCAGCGGCTCGTCGGCGGGCCGGGTCGGGGCGGTGACGCGCCGGGTGAGGTCGAAGTCGGTCAGCAGCATCCACATCGCCCGGTAGGCGTCCACGGAAGCCGCCTGCAGCGCGTCGACGACGAGGGTGCCGGTGTGCTCGACGAGCGGCGTCCACGGCAGCCGGAAGTTCGCGACGCCGTCGACGTCTCCCTGCGGGGAACGGTGGATGAGGTACCGGGTGGGGCCGTCCGGGCCGGTGGCGTCGTCGCTGAGCCCGTTCCACTTGCCGGGCACCGGGCGCAGCTCACCGACCTGCCGGCGGCGGGCCTCCTCGTGGACCCGGGGCCACGCCTGCCGGGCGGTCGCGGCGTCGACGAGCTCCAGTGACCCCGCGGGCGGGTCCGCGTCGGCGAACGCGGCCTCGGCGCGGTCCAGGTCCCAGCGGGTCCGCCGGGTCGCGGGCGCGAACCCGTACCGGCCGTAGATGCCGCCCCCGCTGGCGCTCAACGCGGCGAGCGGCTCGCCCCGGTCGAGGGCCTCGTCGAACATCGCCTGCATCATGCCGCGCAGCAGGCCCCGCCGCCGGTGCGTCGCGATCACCGCGGTCGCGGTCACCCCGCCGAACGGCACCTCGCGCAGGCCGGGGACGGTGATCGCCAGCGACAGCATCGCCGAGCCGCCCACGACCTTGCCGCCGTCGAACGCGGCCTGCGGGTGGAAGTGCCCGGCCGTGACGACCTCCTCGACCCAGCGGGCCACCTGTTCCGGTGTCGCCGGCCGGTTCGGCGGCGGCCACGCCTCGGGCCCGCCGTGCCAAGCCGCCGGCGCCGGCTCCCAGTGCGGCAGCCCGTTGACGTACGGCAGCACTCGCAGGTACGCGGGCGCCTCGTCCCGCGTGACGGGCCTGATATCAATCGTCATAGATCAGATCCTGCGGAGCCGCTCCGGCCGCCGCAACGCAAAAACGGCTCACAGCCTGCGGTGCGGGTCGAAGAGGAAGGCGGCGACGGCGCGAAACAACAGCGGTATGGGGGTGTAACGGCCGGCGGACACGATCGCGGGGAGTCCGGTGCGGTTCGGTGGAGAGGACGGGTCAGGTGCGGTCGACGCCACGGTTTCTGCAGGGGGTGTACCCGTTCGTCGGGAAGGGGATCGACGCGCCGGTGGCGGTCGACGCGGCGCTCAGCTACACCGTGCCGGTCGGGGTGGTGACGCAGACGGTGTACTTCCGCGGCGGCAACACCACCGACGAGCTGGTGTACGTGGTGCTGACCAGGGACGGCACGCCGATGCGGTACTTCCCGATCGGGGCGAAGAGCGACGTGCACGTGCCGCTGCGGGTCGTCGAGGACCTCGACGCCGGGACGGTCGTGGAGCTGCTCGTCGGCGCCCCGGAAGGGGTCAGCGGGGCGATCGTCGTGGATCTCGGGCTCGTGGAGGTCTGATGCAGCGACTCGTCGTCATCGGCAACGGGATGGCCGGCGCGCGGACGGTTGAGGAGATCCTGGAGCGCGGCGGGCGGGACCGGTTCACGATCACGATGTACGGGGCGGAGCCGTACGGCAACTACAACCGGATCCTGCTGTCGAACGTGCTGTCCGGCGCGGAGGACGAGGACGGCATCTTCCTCAACAGCCTGCCGTGGTACGAGGCGAACGGCATCGACCTGCGCGCCGGCGTGCGGGTCGAACGCATCGACCGGTTCGCGAAGGTCGTCCTCGACGACAACGGCGACGAGCTGCGCTACGACAAGCTGATCATCGCCACGGGCAGCCGGCCGTTCATCCCGCCGATCGACAACATGCACCACCCGAAACGCGGCTACCACCAGGGTGTCTTCACGTTCCGGACGATCGACGACACCCGCGGCATGATCCGGTACGCGCGGGACCACGAACGCGCCGTCGTCATCGGCGGCGGGCTGCTCGGCCTGGAGGCCGCCCGCGGCCTGCAGGCGCACGGGGTCGCGGTGACGCTCGTGCACGCCGCCGGGCACCTGATGAACGCGCAGCTGGACGCGCAGGGCGGCGCGATCCTGCGGGCGGGCGTCGAGCGGCTCGGCATCACCGTCGAGCTCGCCGCCCGTACCGAAGCGGTCGAAGGCAAGGAGAAGGTGCAGGGTGTCCGGCTCGCCGGCGGCCGGGTGATCCCGTGCGACATGGTCGTCGTCGCCGCCGGCATCCGCCCCGACACCGCCCTCGCCGAGGTCAGCGGCCTGACCGTCGAGCGTGGCATCGTCGTGGACGACCAGCTGCGCTGCCTCGACGAACCCGACATCTACGCGGTGGGGGAGTGCGTGCAGCACCGCGGCGAGACGTACGGCCTGGTGGCGCCGCTGTGGGAGCAGGCGCGGGTCCTCGCCGACCACGTGACCGGACGCGACGTGCACGCCGCCTACCACGGGTCGCGGACCGCGACGAAGCTGAAGGTCGCCGGCGTCGACGTCGCCGCGATGGGGATCAGCACGCCGGCGCCCGGCGACGAGTTCGTGGTGTTCGCCGAGCCGGGCCGCGGCGTGTACAAGAGCGTCATCATCCGCGACGACCGGCTCGTCGGCGCCACCCTCCTCGGCGACGTGTCGAAGGTCGGGTTCCTGATGCAGGCATACGAGCGGGGGCTGCCGCTGCCGGAGGAACGGGTCCGGCTGCTGTTCGACCTCGGCGGGCCCACCGCCTCGGAAAGCGCCGCGGAGCTGGCCGGCGACGCGCAGGTGTGCAACTGCAACGGCGTCACCAAGAGTGCGATCACCGAGGCGGTACAGGCCACGAAGACGCTGTCCGGGGTCATGGAACGCACCAGGGCCGGGAAAGGCTGCGGCTCCTGCAGGTCGCTCGTGGCACAGATCGTCGACTGGGCCGCGGGCGGCACCGCCGAGCAGGACCCGTCCGCCGACTGGTACGTGCCGGGCGTACCCATGCGGAAACCGGACCTCGTCGCGGCGATCCGCGCGCAGAACCTGCGCAGCGTCTCCGCCGTGTTCGACGCGCTCGCCGGCGGCGAGGAGGACGCGAAAAGCAAGATGGGGCTCGTGTCGCTGCTGCGGATGCTGTGGGGCGACGACTACGTCGACGAACGCGACGCCAGGTTCATCAACGACCGCGTCCACGCCAACATCCAGCGCGACGGCACGTTCTCCGTCGTGCCGCAGATGAAAGGCGGCGTCACCACCCCCGACCAGCTGCGCCGCATCGCCGACGTCGCCGACAAGTACGCGGTGCCGCTCGTGAAGCTCACCGGCGGGCAGCGCATCGACCTGCTCGGCATCCGCAAGGAGGACCTGCCGAAGGTGTGGGCCGACCTCGACATGCCGTCCGGGTACGCGTACGGCAAGAGCATGCGCACCGTGAAGACGTGCGTCGGCTCCGACTACTGCCGGTTCGGCCTCGGCGACTCCACCGCGCTCGGCATCGCGATCGAGTCCCGCTTCCAGGGTCTGGAGAGCCCCGGCAAGATGAAGCTCGCCGTCACCGGCTGCCCCCGCAACTGCGCCGAGGCGTACGTGAAGGATCTCGGCGTCGTCGCGATCGACGGCGGCCGCTGGGAGATCTATGTCGGCGGCGCCGCCGGCGCCCACATCCGCAAGGGCGACCTCCTCGCGACCGTCGGCACCCCCGCCGAGGTGATGCGGCTGACGGGCCGTTTCCTGCAGTACTACCGCGAAAATGCGAACTGGCTCGAACGCACCTACGCGTTCGTCCCACGGCTGGGCATCGACCGTCTGCGCGCGCTGATCGTCGAGGACAGCGAAGGGATCGGCGCCGGCCTCGACGAACGGATGGAGGCGGCCGTGGCCGCGTACCGCGACCCGTGGAAGGACGACCTCGACCCGGCCGTCCCCGGCCAGTTCCGCACGTCGCTGCCGCTGGTCGCGCTGCCCCAGGTGCCGGTCCGATGACCGCGACCACCGATCCCGAAACGGCCGCCACCAGCTACCGCCTCGGACCGGTCACGGACATCCCGGTCGGTGAAGGCCGCGCGTACGCGGTGGACGGCCGCCAGGTCGCGGTGTTCCGGCTGCGGCGCGGCGGCCTGCGGGCCGTGTCCGCCGTCTGCCCCCACGCCGGTGGTCCCCTGGCCGACGGCCTCATCGACGCGAAGGTCGTCATCTGCCCGCTGCATCAGCACGTGTACGACCTGGCGACGGGCTGCTCCACCACCGGCCAGCCCTCGCTGCGGGTGTACGCCATCCACGAGGACGACGACGGCACCCTGATCCTCACCGTCTGACGCCGGGTGCCCCTGAACGCACCGGTGCCCGAGCCGGGTTGTCCGGCTCGGGCACCGACGGGTCGCAGATCGGTTCAGCTGGGCGTCTTCATGACCGGTTGAACGCGCCACGCATACCGAAGCGGTGACGCTTCCCGGCGTCGGCGGGCGGTTTCGCCTGCTCCTCGTGCCAGCGCTGGTGGCCGTCGGGGTCGACCGCCCAGGCGAAGCAGATCGGGCAGGTCGCCCCGCCGGCCGAGCCGGCGAGGAGCCCGGCGGTGCGTTCGTTGATGTCGTGCGCGTTGGTCACGGCGATCGCCTGGGTGAGCTTGGGCCGCCACACGTGCTCGATCACCTGTGGCGGCACGCCGAGGAGCTTCAGCAGCTGCTCGAGCCACGGCCAGGCGGGCACGACCTTGCCGGTGGCCACCCGGGAGATCGACGCCGCGGACAGCACGTAACCACCCCGGCGCCGGCTCAGATCGTCGATCCTGCGGTATGCGAGACCGGACTCCTCGATCAGGGTCCGGATCTCGGCACTGAGTGTCAGCCGGACGATCACGGCCTGGGCCGGCCCGGTCGTGAGCACTGATGTCATGGACAGTTCCCCTTCCCGGCTCGTGCCGCCGGACCGTCCGGTCCGGCGGCACGAGCGCACTTGGTCAGGCCGTTTTCGGCGGGCGGTTGCCGCCGTCTCCGGCGAAGGGGTTGACCCGGCGCAGGATCGCGAGCGCCGAGCAGGTCGCCACGACCCCGGTGACGAGGACGCTGAGCAGCGCCTCCGTCAACGAGTAGCCGTGGTCGAGGACGGTCTGCAGGACCACGCCCTCAAGACCTGTGACGGTGCATGCGGTCAGCACGTCTGCGACCGGGGTAGGTGGCGCCGGTGGCGTCCACACGGGCTCAGTCATTGCCCGATTTCCCTCACTCGTTGTGACCAGGTCATGGGCGCACCGCGCCCATGACCTGGTGATGTCCCACCGGTCTGCTGGCCGGTGGAGTGGTGCATGCCGTCGAGCGGATCCGGTTGTGCGCCGGATAATCCCCGGAGAACGGGAATTCGGTTGTAGGCCGAGAGTCAATCGGCTGCGAACCGCTAGGCCACGTTATAGCACCCGCGAGATATCTCACGCCACGTAACTGAGGCGCCGGAGACCAAGACTGGAACACGCGGAAACGCGGGACCCTAACAGGAGACGGGTGCGCCACTGAATTCAACAAGATCAATTACGATCAATCAAGATACAACTAACATCGATCGTCAGAATCTGACTGCGCAACGATGCGGCACACTGATCGGCGTGATGTCCTCGGCGGAGACTATATCCGCGTCCGGGGCGGATCATGTAAGGGAAAAGGGCCCCACCGTTGACTAGACGGTGAAGCCCTTTTCGTTCTCCCGGGGACATCCGCTCGACGGCATGACAAGCAACGACATCCGGGAGAGTCCGGCGCGGCGCCGGTGATCGTTCGGCACCGCATGTTCAATTGTCTGCCCCGGCGGGGCAGGACGGCAACGCCAGGGCCTCGGAGCAGCAAGAACCGCCCCGGGCCGGCTGCGCCGCCGGGGTGGGAGCAGCCCTGCGAAGAGCGCTCAGTCTAGCGTGATGATCGGCAATGTTCCGGGACGGGATTCGCGCGGGTGACCGGTCAGCGCGGCCCGCCCGCACGGCGGCGCCGGTCGGCGTCCGGTCCGGCCGTGCCGCCAGGGAGAATGGCGGTCGCGGGATCGGATGGGCGCCCGCTTGTGGCCGAGCGGGACCTCGACGTTGCGCGCGCACCAGGACCCGCGACCGGACGGGCGCGCCGACCGGCACCGTTCGGGTCGGGCCGGCGCACCGACCGCCCCCGGCGCAGCGTCTCGCCCTGGTGAGCGCCTGCCGTGCCGGCGACACCCGGAGCCGTGGCGGGCCCAGCCTCGTCGCCGCCCTGGAGCCGGTGCCCGCCGACGGCGAGCGGCGGGACCCCGACGAACCGGGTGGCGCCGGAGTTCCGGCGGCCGCGCAGAACGACGCCCGCGGCCCCGGTGCGCGCACCCGGCGTGGTGGACGGATCAGACGACCGGCCGGGGCCGGTGCTCGTGCCGGCCGGGGCCGCGCCCCGCCCGCAGAGGATGTCCCGGCACCTCGACGTGCCGCAACGCGGACGGCCCGGCGCGTGAGCGCCGGGCGTGGTCGAGCAGCGTCTCCTCCTGGCGGTTGCCGGTCTGGCCGTCGGGCCGGCGGCGGCATCGGGCCAGGCGATGACGATCCCGGCGTCCGCGTCGGCCGGGGACACCGTCCGTCGGCGGTCCGCCCGCCAGTCCTCCAGGCGGTCCTGCCCGGGCACGGCCCGGAGCCGGTGCGGCATGCACGGACGCTGTGCGGCGCCCGGCACGCCACGGCGACCGCGGTCGGCGCCGGCCGTAGCGGCACCCGCGGCACGCACGGCCCGCATGGTGTCCACACCGCCGGTGCCGGTCTGGGTGCACACGCCGGAGTCCGTGGCCGCGGTGACCGGCGCGGTGATCCGGACATGTTCGATCACCAGCAGGTCCAGGAACACCGCTTTGCCGTGAGAGTGCCAAGCGATGCGGTCTTCGCGCAGCGCCGCGATCAGCCAGGGCGCCCACGGCCGATGCGCGGTCCAGCCTTCGCCGACGGCCGTGGGCGCGCCGCCCTCGAACGGCGTGAGGGGAGCGAGCATCGCCTGGACGTCACCCTCGAACCGCTCTGGGCTGTCGGGCCGCAGACCGGTGGCGTCGGTGCCATAGCCACCATGGCTGCGCTGGACGGCGGCGCTGAGCCGGCTGAACACGACCGGCCAGGCGACGGCGTAGGCCTCGGCGAGCAGCAGGAGACGGTCGCGGCCCGTCGCGGCCGCGGCCTGCCGTGCCAGCCCGCCCAGCCGAATCAGCGCCAGGAGATGGCCGATGCCGGCCGCCGCACTGGTGGCGAGGGGTGCATGCACACGGCCGGTGCTGTGCCGATGGACGCGAATCATGGTCCCCCCTACATGGCGATGACGGTGACGATCCCGCCGGCCGGAACTGCGCCGGTTTCCGAGATTCCATTGCAGGTCGGAAGGCCGGACCGCGGCGACGGATCGTGGCACCCATGGTGGTTCGTGTCGCGGCGCACATGCAAGCCAACTCGGGAAGTCGATACGTTCCGAAACGCCACGAAACAGCATTCCGGTTCCGGCCAGCGGGAATGTGCGGGGCACAACGCGCGCTTCTGGAACGCGGCGGAACACCGCACCGGCAATTCCCGCGTTCGCGGCGGTGACTGGGCGTGTCATTGTCGGTCGTCGTTGCCGGTGTCGAGTGCGTGCGGCACCGCCGGCAGGGCGGCCGGGCCGCACGCGGTCAGGACGTGGGCGATCTGGTCGCGGGCGGTCGTGTCGCCGGCAGCGGTGTAGCGGGTGAGTAGTTCGACCAGGCGGGACTGCAGGTACACGGCCGCCGGGGTCCGCAGCCGCTGCACCAGGTCGCCGGTGGGCCGGCCGGCGTCCAGCAGGGCGACGAGCTCGTCGAGGAGCTGGTCTGCTGTGCGGACGGCGTCCGGGGTGAGGTCGAGCTCGGGCAGCACGTCCAGCCACGCGGCGGCCTCCGCGGCGAGGGCCGCGTCGGTGATGTCGGCGACGATCGGGCGCAGGTCGCCGAGCATCCGCTCGATGTCGACGAGCCGGTGATGGTCGCGATAGTCGTCGGTGCCGCGCAGCTCCTCGAACCGCCGGCTCGTCTCCGCCGCGGACTCACCCGGCTGCACGAAGTCGTCGTCGGTGACCGGCAGGGCGCGCAGCCGCGCGGCGGCGGCGATCGCGTCGGCCCTGCTGAACGGGAAGGCGTCGAGCGTCAGACGGGCCACCGCGTCCGGTTGCAGGATTGCCGGTAATGCCAATGCGGGTGCGAGCGATCGGAGGCGCACGAGCTCCCGGACGGCGGACTCGACCGGATAGCCGTCCTCCAGGGCCCAGCCGATGATCGCCGCGGCCAGGCCGACGTCGGCGCGGGGCCGGTTCCTGGGCAGCCCGAGGGCGTCGAATCGCACATCGGCGACGGCCGACTCGATCAGCGACAGCCACCGGTACAGCGGCGGGGCATCGGCGGGACGGTGGGCCAGGAGCCACTGGTGCCGGTGGGCCGGGTCGGTGGCGATCAGGCCGGGGATGAGGTCGCTCATGCGGTGAGTCGGCGCAGGGCCGCGTACGCGGGCGGGCCCCAGGTGGGTTTGCCGCCGGGACGGCCGTGGACGCCGTTGTCGCCGATGATGATGCCGGCCAGGACGCGCAGGACCGCGCAGCCGCGGGCGCGGCGCAGGGTCGCGGCGTCGGGCCGGTAGGCGTCGAGGCAGCGGTCGGCGGCGCCGTCGGGCAGCAGCAGCCAGGCGGCGGCGAGGTCGTACGCGGGGTCGCCGGCGCACAGGTCGCCGAAGTCGACGACGCCGCACAGGGCGCCGCCGTCGGTGAGGACGTTCGCGGGGTGCAGGTCGGCGTGCAGCCACACCGGCGGTCCCGACCAGTCCGGTGCCGCGACCGCGTCGTCCCACAGCGCCTGTACGGCTGCCGGATTGTCGATAAGTCCCTGCTCGGTGACGTACGCGAGTCCCCTCGCGAACCCGGACGCGCGTTCGGCGAGCGGGCCGCCGCGGTCCCGGCCGGCGGGTGCGTCGGGCGGCGCGGGCTGGTGCAGCGCCGTCAGGAACTCCGCCAGCACCGACGCCGAACCGGTGGCGGGCGCCAGGTCGGCCGGTGTGCCCGGCACCCACGTGGTGATCAGCCACGGGCGCGGGAACAGCGGTGACGGCTCGCCGAGCCGCTGCGGGACGGGAACCGGCAGCGGCAGGCGCGGGGCGAGCGACGGCAGCCAGGCGTGCTCCTTGCGCAGCAGGTCGTCGGCGGACCCGGTCGCCCACGGCAGCCGGACGGCGAGGTCGTCGCCGAGCCGCCACAGCTGGTTGTCCCAGCCGCGGGCGCCGAGCCGGACCGGGCGGTCGGCGAGGTCCGGGTGCTGGCCGCGGACCAGGTCCAGGACCAGGTCCGCGGTGATCTCGGTCGTGGCGTGGGTCATGTGGGGTGACAGTAGCGGCTGAGATGCCGCTCAGGTGGCCTCAGGGAAGTCACAGTCACCGATGGTGAGACTGTCGGCATGCAACGGGGGCGGACGGTGGCGGGATGGACGGCGGTCGGTGCGGCGGGCGTGTACGTCGCGCTGAAAGGCAGCTGGGTCGCCGGCGGCACGTTCGGGGTCAAGGACCTCGGGAACCTGACCCGCGGCGAGTGGGCCGGGGACAACCTCGTCACGGGCGGGCTCGCGGTCGCCGGGATCGGGGTGGCGCTCGCCGCGATCCGGCCCTGGGGGATGCGGGTGCCGGTGTGGCTGGTCGCGGTGCCGATGTGGGTCGGGGCGGGCCTGCTCGCGCCGTTCGTGGTGCTGATGCCGGCGGCCGCGGCGTTGAAGGCCGCCGGCTGGTGGGAGCCGCCGCCCCCGCCGGACGGTGACCCGACGCTGCGGCCGTGGACGTTCGTCATCGTGTACGGCAGTTTCGTCGTCCTCGGTGTCGCCCTGGCGGTCGCGTTGCTGCTGTACGCCCGGGACCGGTTCAGGCCGGTCGTCGGCGGGAGCGTCGGGCAGGCGCCGCGTGGGTTGACGCACGCGGCGCAGGTGCCCCTCGCGTGGGTCGCGGCGGTCATCGCGGCGGGTCTCGCGGTCCTGCGGTTGTCGTGGGTGCTCGGCGGCACGGCCGGGCTCCGCTCCGGCGCCGGTCGCGACGCGTGGCTGCGGCTGCAGGACACGGTGACGGCGGCGCAGTTCCTGTGCGCGGCGATCGGCCTGCTGGTCATGGTGCACCGGTGGGGGCCGCGGCGGCGGTTCGCGGTGCCGCTGGTCGCGACGTGGCTCGGTGCCGGCGGGATGGTCGCCGGCGGGTTCCTGAGCATGCCGACGATCCTCGCCGGGCAGCGGTGGACGGCGCACGGGCAGACGTTCGCCGGGTACGCGACCGCCACCTTCCTCACCTGCGTCGCCGGCGCCCTGATCAGCGTCGTCGCCCTGTTCCTGATGGTGGAGCGGGCCGGGACGGTCAAGCGCGACCAGCTTTCAGCCTGACGGCGCGGGGGACGGCTCGTCGCGGACCGCGCCGTGCAGGAACACCTCGACGATGTCGGCGGGGTCGCCGCCGGCCATGACGAGGTGCTGGAACATGCGGGCGAGGTATTCGGGGTCGCGGCGCAGCCGGTCCTGTTCGGGTTCGAAGAGGACGGCGAGGGCGTCGACGGTCGCGGTCATCGAGTCGCGCCGCCGGTCGCGGACCGGGGCGGCGGTCGGGTCGAGGCGGCCGGTGGTGAGGTGCCGGACGGCGCCGGCGACCGCGCCCATGCGGCTCATGTACGCCCGGAGCGTCTCGACCGCCTCGATGAGCCGGTCGGCGAGCGGCTGGTCGAGGTCGATGGCGCGGACGTGGGCGAGGGTGTCGTCGTGCCGGAGGGCCTCGGCCATGCAGGCGGCGAGCAGGGCGTCCTTGTCGGCGAACACGCGGAAGATCGTGCCCTCGCCGATGCCGGCGGCGCGGGCGACCTGGGCGGTGGTGACGCTGGATCCGTGCTCGACGACGAGGGGCAGCGCGGCGGCGACGATCATCGCGCGGCGGTCGTCCGGGGTCATCGGCGAGGAGCGTTTCCGGGGTTCGGTCATACCTCCAGCATGCGGAGTGAGTGCTCACTCCGTCAAGGGTGTCCTATCGTGATCCTTTGTGAACGGTGTGCAGCTGCTCCTGATCATCTTCGGCGGGATCACCGTCGCGGCCGTCGCGCACCGTCGCGGTGCCCAGCCCGGCCTCGTCGTCGTCATCCTCGCCGCCGCCGCGTCGTTCATCCCCGGCGTACCGCGGCTGCAGCTGGACAGCGAGCTCATCCTCGCCGTCGTCGTGCCGCCCCTGCTCTACTCCGCGACCCGGGGCGCGTCCGCCTCCAGCTTCTCCGCGAACTTCCGGCCGATCTTCACCCTCGGCGTCACGCTCGTCGTGCTCACCACCGGCGTCGCCGGGTACGCCGGGTCGCTGCTGCTGCCCGCGATCGGCCTGCCGGCCGCGATGGTCCTCGGTGCCGTCCTCGCCCCGCCGGACACCATCACCACCGTCACCCACGGCGAGGCGCTCGGCCTGCCCCGCCGCGTCACCGCGATCCTCACCGGCGAGAGCCTCGTCAACGACGCGACCGCCCTGACCCTGTTCAGCCTCGCCGTCGCCGCGACCGGCGCCGGGCACACCCTGTTCGACAACGGGTTCGTGCTGTTCCTGTACAACGCCGTCACCGGCATGGCGGTCGGCGCGGCCCTCGCCGTCGCGACCCTGTGGCTGCGCAAACGCCTGCACGACCCGGTCCTGGAGACGTCGGTGTCGCTGCTGCTGCCGTTCACCGCGTTCCTGCTCGCCGAACAGGTCCACGCTTCCGGCATCCTCGCCGTCGTCGTCGCTGCGTTCTCCGTGTCGGTGAACACCGCCCTCGACAAGCGCCACCAGTACCCGGGCGCCTACCGGTCCCGGCTGCAGGAGGCGACCGTCTGGCCCGTCGTCGACTTCCTGCTCGAGACGTTCGTCTTCGCGTACATCGGACTCCAGCTGAAGTTCGTCGTGCAGAGCCTCGCCTCGTCGGACACGCTCCTGCGCACCGTCGTCGCCGCAGCCGTATTACTGGTAACGGTAATGCTCTTTCGGCTCGGGTTCGTCTCCGGCTCGTTCGCGTGGTGGGGGCTGCGCCGCCGCGGCGTCGAGCACCGCGTCGCCACCGACCCCCGCGCCCAAGAACACTTCGAACGCCGCCGCCAATGGCGCGCCCGCCGCGGCCGCACCCGCGAGGTCCTCGGCGAACCCACCCCGAAGGAGGCGCTCATCGTCGGCTGGACCGGCATGCGCGGCATCCTCACCCTCGCCGCCGCGGCCGCCGTCCCCAAACGCCTCCACGACGGCACCCCGTTCCCCGGCCGCGACGAGATCCAGGCGATCGCGCTGCTCGTCACCCTCGGCACCCTGCTCATCCAGGGCATGACGATCCCGCTGCTGGTCCGCCGGCTGCGCATCGACACCGCCGCCGAACACGCCGCCGCCGCCGACCTGCACGCCCGCGGCGTCGCCATCATCGAGGCCGCCGGCCCCCACTTCGACGCCCAACGCGAAGCCCTCGCCACCGCCGTCCACGAGGAGGAGCTCGACGACGCCACCGCCCGCCGCCTCATCCACGACGTCGACCTCCGCCAGGCCGCCCACGACACCCGGTGACGGATCAGCACGCCCGCTGACGGCGGCGCCAGGCCGGTGGCGGATGATGGGCGGATGATCGACAGGGATCCGGATGGCGCCCCGGTCGTCGGCGCACGGTGGAGGGTCGCGGTCGTCGGACCCGGCGGCGTCGGCGGGCTGCTGGGTGCGGTGCTCGCCCGGGCCGGCAACCCGGTGCGGTACGTCGCGACGCCCGGCACCGCGGACGCGCTCAACGCTGGCGGCGTCACCGTCGACAGCGCGCAGTTCGGGTCGTTCCACGTGCCCGCCACCGCCGGCACCCGGCTGACCGGGCCGGTCGACCTGTGCGTGCTCGCCGTCAAGGCCACCGCACTCACCGCCGCGCTCGACACGCTGCCCGCCGGCGACCTCGGCCACGCCCTGATCCTGCCGCTGCTCAACGGCGTCGAGCACCTGGAGGTGCTGCGGCAGCGGTACCCGGCCGGGCAGGTCCTCGCCGGCGCGATCCGGGTCGAGTCGACCAGGACCGCACCCGGGCGGATCGCGCACACCAGCCCGTTCTCCGGCATCGACGTCGCCGGGCACGCGACGCCCCGCGGCCGCCTCGACGCGCTCGCCGCCGAGCTCCGGCACGCCGGGTTCGACGTGACCGTCCGCGACGACGAGACGGCGCTGCTGTGGGGCAAGCTCGCGTTCCTCGCCCCGCTCGCGCTGCTCACCACGCACGCGTCCGCGCCGGCCGGCACCGTGCTCACCGACCGGCGCGCGGACCTGCACGCGGTCATCGACGAGGTCGCCGCCGTCGCGGCCGCCGCCGGAGCACCCGTCGATCCCGCCGGGATCAGGGCGATGTTCGACCGCCTCCAGCCCGGCATGAAGTCCTCGATGCTCCGCGACGCGGAGGCCGGCCGACCGACGGAGCTCGACGCGATCGGCGGCGCCGTGCTGCGCGCCGCCGCCGGCCACGGTGTCGCGACCCCGGTCACCGCCCGTCTCGTCGCCGACCTGCGAGCCGACGCCCGGCCGTGACACGCGACGTCGACCGCCGCTGACCGCATCGGGCACACTCGTCCGTCATGGGGATCTTCAACCGCCGCCGCACCGGTACCGACGACGTGGCGCTCCTCGCGTTGCAGGGCGAGGACATGATCGAGCAGCTGGCGCAGGCGCACGTCACGTGGGGCCTCGGCACCGCCGACCGGTGGGGCCTCGACCAGCGCACCGGCGTCATCACCTGGACGTTCCCGGACAAGACCGCGTCCGCGCCGGCGCAGATCCTGGGCAGCTTCAACGCCTCCACGTCGTCGTGGGTGTGGGCGTGGGGCAACGGGAGCATCCTGCCGGAGCTGTCCGTGGCCGCCGCCCAGGTCCGCGACTGGGGCGCCGAGCGGGGACTGCCCGCGTTCACGCAGGCCCGCGTCGACGCCGACGAGGAAGGCGCGGCGACCCTCGTCGCGGTCGCCGTCCGGGTCACGAAGGCGACCGGCTTCTACCGCGCCTCCGGGACCGCATCGGTGCCGGTCATCACGTTCGGCCCGGTCACGCTGACCGCCGCCGACGGCGCCACCTCGACCTTCACCGTCGACGTGTCCTGACCCGCGCCGCCGCACCGTGAACCCGATGAATGGCGTCACGGGCCCCAGAGGCAGCAGGCGAACACCACGATCGCGGTGGTGACGAGGAGGGCGGGCACGATCAGGGCCGGCAGCAGCGACGTCTCGCCGCGGGCGCGCGCCGTGGCCCGCCGCCATCGCCGCTCGTCCGCCCGTGACGGCTCGGCCGTGAGCCGCTCGACGCCCGGCCCGCCGGCGAGCCCGGCCAGCAGCGCGTCGACGGCGTCGGCGGTGGCGCCGCGGGCGTCGAGCCAGGCCACGACCTCCGGCGGGCCGGAGCGCACCAGGGCGGCGAGCAGGTGCTCGGTGCCGATGTGCCCGGCCCGCTCCTGCGCCGCGACGTGAAACGCCTGCTCCATGACCAGCTTCGCCGCCTGGTCGAACGCCACGCCGGTCGCGGCCGACGCTCCGGCGTCGGCCTGGGCGGGCGGCCACAGGCCAGCGGTGTTGCCCGGACATCCGGCGAGCGCCGCGGCGAGGTCCTGCGGCGTCATCTCGCGCCGGCCCTCCGACGCCGTCAGCAACGCCATGCGCCGCAGGGCTGCCCTGGCCTCGGTCGTCGTCCGTTCGATCACGGACGGAGTTGTACACGATGGCTGTCCATGATCGTCAAGCTGGGCTTCACGGTCGTGGCGGAGTTCGGCGCTGATCACGCGCGACGGCGACCGCCGGGTCGTGCACCGGATGCGGATCCTGGACCCGGCGGACCGGTCGAGGAGGCGGGCGGTGGCGATCGGGTCCATGTAGTCCTGGTACAACACGATCTCGCCGGCCCGGACGCGCATGACGCCGAGGGCGCGGAACCGGTACGGCCCGCCGGTCACCGCGGACCGCCCGTGGTGCTCGATCTGCGCGACGACGACTTCCGGGTCGGTGGTCACCGGCATGCGCGACAACGACGACCCGGGCCGCGCCGGACGGCTCCTCGCCGTTGTCACCGCCGGCCTGCGCCCGCCGCACTGATCGGCGGCGCGGTCAGCCGGTCGCGTCGTAGGCCGCCGCCCACAGCCCGGCCCACAGCGGGAGCTGCTGGTCGCCGGAGTGGGCGCGCTGCATCATGATGACGGTCGTCGTGTCCTCGGCGGGGTCGGTGTACCAGACGGTGCCGTAGAAGCCGGGCCAGCCGTAGCTGCCGGGCGACGGGCCGGGCCGGGTGCGGCGGGTCACGACCGCCATCCCGAACCCCCAGCCCATGTCGTCGAAGTACCCGGGCCGGAACCCGGAGACCGACTTCTGGTGCGGCGTCAGGTGATCGGTCGTCATCAGCGCCACCGACTCCTCCGACAGCACCCGCTCGCCGTTGATGGCGCCGCCGCCGCGCAGCATCGAGGCGAACGTGAGGTAGTCGAGGGCGGTGGAGACGAGCCCGCCGCCGCCGCTCTCGAACACCTGCGTCCGGCTCCAACGCCCGTCGGGGCCGTCCTCGACGACCGGCTGTCCGGAGTCGTCGTTGTCGCGCTCGTACGCGGTGGCGAGCCGGTCGAGGCTGCCCGGCTCGACGACGAAGCCGGTGTCGCGCATCCCGAGCGGGCCGCAGATCCGTTCGCGGAGCGCCTCCCCGAAGGTCCGGCCGGTCGCGCGGGCGATGAGGACCCCGGTCACGTCGGCGGCCGTGTCGTACATCCACCGCTCACCCGGCTGGTGCAGCAGCGGCAGCGCGCCGAGCCGGCGCAGCCACGCGTCCGGAGGCAGCTCACCGACCGCGGCGAGGGCGTCGGCGATCGGCACCGTGCCCGGCTCGGCGGGGACCATGCCGGTGCCCAGCGTGTACGTGAGCAGGTGCCGCAGCGTGATCGGCCGGTCCGCCGCGACGACGTCGTCGAGGGGCCCGCCGGGGTCGGCGAGGACGGTCATGTCCGCCAGCTCGGGCAGCAGCTTGTCGACCGGGTCGTCGAGGCCGAGGGTGCCGTCGTCGACGAGCGTCATCGCGCACGCCGCGACGACCGGTTTCGACGTGGACCCCATGCGGCAGATCGTGTCGGCGGCCATCGGCGTGCCGGCGCCGGCACCCTCGAACGCGAGACTGCCCACGGCTTCGACGTGGACTTCCCCGCGGCGGGCGACGAGCGCCACCATGCCGGGCACGAACCCGGCGTCGACCTGGTGCTGCAGGAGCGCTCGCAGTCTGGCGGTCACGCACCGCACGCTACACGCCGCCGGCGCGTCGGGGCGCCGACGCTTCGGGGCCGGCGATGCTTCGGGGGCGGCGGTGCAAGATACGTGTCATGAGTGGACCGTTGCGGGGTGTGCGGGTGGTCGAGCTGGCCGGGATCGGGCCGGGGCCGTTCGCGGGGATGATGCTGGCGGACCTGGGCGCGGACGTGGTGCGGGTCGATCGGGTCGGGCCGGGCTCGCCGATCGCGCCGCCGGCGGCGACCGACCTGCTCAACCGGGGCAAGCGGTCCGTCGCCGTCGATCTGAAGGACCCCGACGGGGTCGCGACCGTGCTCGCGCTGGCGCAGCGGGCTCATGTACTGGTGGAAGGCTGGCGGCCGGGGGTCGCGGAGCGGCTCGGTGTCGGGCCGGAGCAGGTCCACGCGGTGAACCCGGCGCTCGTGTACGGGCGGATGACCGGCTGGGGGCAGGACGGGCCGCGGGCCACGACGGCCGGGCACGACATCACGTACCTGGCGCTGTCGGGGGCGCTGCACGCGATCGGCCGGGCCGGTGGGCCGCCGCAGGTGCCGGTGAACCTGCTCGGCGACTTCGGCGCCGGCGCGATGTACCTGGTCGTCGGCGTCCTCGCCGCGCTGCGGGACGCGGAGCGGACCGGCCGGGGGCAGGTCGTCGACGCGGCGATCACCGACGGCGCCGCGCACATCAGCACGATGCTGCACAGCATGCTGGCCGTCGGCCTGTGGCAGGACCGCCGCGGCGTCAACATGATCGACACGGGGGCGCCGTTCTACGACGTGTACGAGACCGCCGACGGCCGTCACGTGGCGGTGGGCGCGTTCGAGCCGCAGTTCTACGCCACGCTCGTCGCCACCCTCGGCCTGACGGATCTGCCGGACCAGCTGGACGTCGCGCAGTGGCCGGTGCTGCGGGAGCGGCTCGCCGCGGCGTTCCTGACGAAGACCCGCGACGAGTGGTCCGCGCTGTTCCACGACGGCGACGGCTGCGTCACCCCCGTACTGTCGCTGCACGAGGCGCCGCAGGACCCGCACCTGCGGTCGCGGGGCACGTTCGCCGACCACCTCGGCGTCGTGCAGCCGGTGCCGCAGCCCCGGTTCTCCACCACCCCCGCGACCCTGACCGGCCCGCCGCCGCTGCCGGGCCAGCACACCGCGGAGGTCCTCGCGGACTGGGGTGTTCAGGAGGAGTAGCCGGGTGCCCCGGTGCAGCGGTCGATGACCGGGGTCGTCGGCCGCAGCGTCGCCGGGTCGAACGAGACCCGCCGCTCCTGCCCGTCGACGGTCTTCGCGACCATCTCGTTCCCGACGATGGTGACGGACGCGAGGGTCCACGCGTCCAGCCCGTGCCCGGTGTACGGGTCGTGCACGAAGCAGGCGACGGTCGCGGTGCCGTCGCGGCTGAGCAGCCCGTCCCGCGACCGCAGCCGCAGCGTCTGCTCCTGCCGCACGATCACGTCCTGCTGCCACGCGACGACCCGCACGTCCGGGCCCGACGCGACGACCGTGGGCGTGTGCGGGTCGTACACCTCCGCGGAAACGGACACGACCCCGGCGGCTCCGACGGCGAGACCGAGCAGGCCGATGCCTGTCTGGGTGAGCAACCGCCGGGTGCTCTCCGGCATGAGCCCGAGCACCGCGACGATCGCCACGAGCGCGGCGCCGAACCCCACCAGGAACGGGTGCGCGAGCGGCTCGAACGCGACGTACCCGGCGTGCGCGGCCACCGCCGCGGCGACGGTGACCACGACGGCTCCCGCGGCGACGGCGAGCATGACGACAGCGGTCCTACGGCCCATGTGGACATTCTCGCAGGACGATGGCGGACGGCGGGGTACCGTGCCGGTCGAGGGCAAGTTACTCTCGGGTAGGTGAGCACTGAGGCTTTCGTTTACGACGCTGTCCGCACCCCGCGCGGGCGTGGCAAACAGAACGGCTCGCTGCACGGGGTGAAGCCCGTGTCGCTGGTCGTCGGGCTGATCGACGAGCTGCGCCGCCGGTATCCCGGGCTCGACCCGGCCGACATCGACGACGTCGTCCTCGGCGTCGTCTCCCCGATCGCGGACCAGGGGTCCGACATCGCCAAGACCGCCGCGATCGCCGCCGGCCTGCCGGACACCGTCGCCGGCGTGCAGCTGAACCGGTTCTGCGCGTCGGGGCTGGAAGCCGTGAACGTCGCCGCGCAGAAGGTCCGCTCCGGCTGGGAGGACCTCGTCCTCGCCGGCGGCGTCGAGTCGATGTCGCGGGTGCCGATGGGCTCCGACGGCGGCGCCTGGGCGATGGACCCGGAGACGAACTACGAGACGCGGTTCGTGCCGCAGGGCATCGGCGCCGACCTGATCGCCACGATCGAGGGCTTCAGCCGCGAGGACGTCGACGCATACGCCCTGGAGTCGCAGACCCGCGCGGCGAAGGCGTGGGCCGGCGGGTACTTCAACCGGTCCGTCGTGCCCGTCCGGGACCGCAACGGCCTCGTCGTCCTCGACCGCGACGAGCACCTGCGCGCCTCCACCCTCGAAGGGCTCGGGCAGCTGCCGGCGTCGTTCGCGATGATCGGTGAGATGGGCGGCTTCGACGCGGTGGCGTTGCAGCGGTACCACTGCGTCGAGCGGATCGAGCACGTGCACACCGCCGGCAACTCCTCCGGCATCGTCGACGGCGCGTCGCTCGTCATGGTCGGCAGCGAGGCCGCCGGGGCGCGGGCCGGGCTCACCCCGCGGGCGAGGATCGTCGCAGCCGCGGTCAGCGGCGCCGACCCGACCATCATGCTGACCGGCCCCGCGCCCGCGACCCGCAAGGCCCTCGCGAAGGCGGGCCTGACCGCCGCCGACATCGACCTCGTGGAGATGAACGAGGCGTTCGCAGCGGTGGTACTGCGCTTCGCCAAGGACATGGACTTCGACCTGGAGAAGGTCAACGTCAACGGTGGCGCCATCGCGATGGGTCACCCGCTCGGCGCGACCGGCGGCATGCTGCTCGGCACGCTCGTCGACGAGCTCGAACGCCGCAGCCTGCGGTACGGCCTGGCCACGCTGTGCATCGGCGGCGGCATGGGCATCGCCACCATCGTCGAGCGAATCTGAAGGGCGCGCAGCACATGACCGACACGATCCGCTGGGACCGTGGGGACGACGGCGTCGTGGTCCTCACCCTCGACGACCCGGCGCACTCCGCCAACACGATGAACGAGGCGTTCGTCGCCGACCTCGGCACGACCGTCGACCGGCTGACCGCCGAGAAGGACACCCTCACCGGCGTCGTCGTCACCTCGGCGAAGAAGACGTTCTTCGCCGGCGGCGACCTGCAACGCCTCGGCAGCCTCGGCCCCGACCAGGCCGCCGACGTGTACGCCTCCTCCATGCACCTGAAGGGTCTCCTGCGCCGCCTGGAAACGCTCGGCCGGCCGGTCGTCGCCGCGATCAACGGCTCCGCGCTCGGCGGCGGCCTGGAGATCGCGCTCGCCTGCCACCACCGCATCGTCGCCGA
>NZ_JBFAJA010000125.1:0-31289 GCF_040654975.1 Dactylosporangium sp. NPDC050588
GCGCAGACCGCGGCGCCGGCCGGGGCGCCTCCGCGCCCCGTCCGGCCAAGGCCGCGACGCGACCGTCCCGGCCGCGAACAACCACCGTCGCTGGGGGCCGGTTGCGGTTCGGTGCTCGGGCTGGTTTCCGTGATCCGGAAGACTTGTGGTCGCTCTGGCGGCAATTTCCCTTCCGGATCATGTGGTTGGTGCCGGTGCCCGTCGGTCCGAGGAGCGTCCTGGGCGTCGTTGTCCGCAAAGTGGTGAGCCCGTCGGTCAGGCCGGCGTGCAGTACCGGAGGCGCCGCCGCCGACGAGAGGTGGCCCTGGTCAGCCCATGGCTTGGAGCGCGGCGTCGGTCAGGACGGTCTCGAGGGTTGTCAGTACCGTGGACGCCTCCGCCAGGGAGAGGTGGTGGGTGTCGGCGTAGCAGGTGAGCGCGGTGGCCGGGCCGGCGTCGTCGACGTGCACGAACAGGCGGCTCGACGGGGTGTCCTTGAACGGCGTCCAGTCGAGGGTCCGGCGGGTCACGGCCTCCCGCAGCGAGCCGCGCGCCGGTGGCGGGACGGGGCCGCGGCGGTCGTTGAGGTGGAAGTCGACCCGGAACTGCGGGCCGCGCTCCGCCGCGATCCGCGCGACCAGGGACTCCTTCGACGCCGTGTCGTAGTACGCGTGCTTGTAGGCGGTCGTGGCCGCTCGCTGGGCGCCCGCCACGACCTGCTCGAACGTGGCGTCGGCGACGTCGACGAGGCACAGCCCCGGCTGAGCGACCGGCGCGACCACGTCCGCCAGTCCGGGGCGGAAGCGGTTGCTGGTCACCAGCAGCACCGGCACCGGGTCGACGCCCGCGCAGCGGCGCACCGCGACCGCGAACCCGGCGAGCAGCGTGGTGGAGGGGTCCGCGCCGGTCCGCTCCGCGAGGACCCGCGTGGCGAGGGGGATCGCCGGGGAGACCAGGCGGCCCTTCCAGTGCCGGGGCCGCTCCCGCCGCCGGGACGAGCGGGGCCACGGCGGCGGCATCGCGCGCAGGACCCGCTCCCAGTGCCGCAGCGCGCTGCGGCTCTGCCGCGCGCCGGCGTCCGACGCCTGCCAGCCGGCCTGTTCGAGGGGCTGCATGCCGCTGACGGGCTCCTGGACCCTCGCGGCGACCTCCCGCAGCATCACCGCGGCCCCGGAGCGGTCCATCGCGATGTGCCAGATCACGGCGCACAGGTGGGTGAGGCGGCCGGCATGGCGCACGACACCCATCCGGATCGGCCAGTCGCTGGTGAAGTCGACGGGTTCGTGGCGGAATCGGTCGAGCATCCGGCCCGCTGACGCCTCCGCGTCATCGTCCGTGTCCAGGACCTCCAGGGTGGCGGTGCCGCCGGCCGCGACGACCTGCCGGGGCGTCCCGTCGCCGGCGAACCGCAGCCGCGTGCGCAGCACCTGGTAGCGGCCCATGAGGTACCGCAGCTCGGCCGCGACGTCCTCGACGGACCGGCCAGGGGGCAGCGGCGTCACCCCGCCGAGCGGCAGCTGCTCGCCGAACCTGGTCATCGACGCCCAGATGTCCCGCTGCCCCCACGACAGGGGCGCCTCACCCGCGCCTGCACCCTCGAAGGCGACCAAGATTCGCATCCGTGGATGTTACGGGCGGCGACGGCTTCACAACAATCGGACATCATGCAAACCTGGCGCGCCGCGGTGGAGGCAGACTGTCGTACCTTGCGACTAGGGTTGTGGGCATGAGTGTGCGGCGCGTGATGGGCACTGAGGTCGAATATGGCGTGTCGGTGCCCGGCCAGCCGGGAGCCAACCCGATGGTGACGTCATCCCAGGTGGTCAACGCTTATGGCGCACGACCCGAGCTCACGAAGGGCGGCCGGGCCCGGTGGGACTACGAGGAGGAGTCCCCGCTGCGCGACGCGCGCGGGTTCACCTACTCGGGTGCCCTCTACGACCCGGCGGAGGCCCTCGCGGACGAGGACCTCGGCCTGGCCAACGTGATACTGACCAATGGTGCGCGGCTCTACGTGGACCACGCGCACCCCGAATACTCCACGCCCGAGTGCACCAACCCGCGTGACATCGTGCTGTGGGACAAGGCCGGCGAGCGGGTGATGGCCGAGGCGTCCCGCCGCGCGGCCACGATCCCGGGGACGCTGCCGATCCATCTGTACAAGAACAACACCGACAACAAGGGCGCCAGCTACGGCACGCATGAGAACTACCTCATGCGGCGGCAGACCCCGTTCGCCGACATCGTCATGCACCTCACCCCGTTCTTCGTCACCCGGCAGATCGTGTGCGGGGCGGGCCGGGTCGGCATCGGGCAGGACGGGTCCGGCCCCGGCTTCCAGATCTCCCAGCGGGCCGACTTCTTCGAGGTCGAGGTCGGCCTGGAGACCACGCTGAAGCGACCGATCATCAACACCCGCGACGAGCCGCACTCCGACGCCGACAAGTACCGGCGGCTGCACGTCATCATCGGCGACGCCAACCTGTCGGAGATCTCCACCTACCTCAAGGTCGGCACGACGTCGCTCATCCTGGCGATGATCGAGGACAAGGCGCTGCCGGGCGACCTCGGCATCGCCGACCCGGTGACCGAGCTCAAGGCGGTCAGCCACGACCCGTCGCTGAAGCACCTGATCCGTATGCGCGACGGCCGGCGGCTGAGCGCGCTGGACATCCAGTGGGCGTTCTATGAGCGGGCCCGCGCCTACGTGGACTCCCGGCAGGGGTCCGATGTCGACGAGCAGACCGCCGACGTGCTCGAGCGCTGGGAGAGCGTGCTGGACCGGCTCGGCCGCGACCCGATGCTGTGCGCCGGCGAGCTCGACTGGGTCGCCAAGCTCCGCCTCCTGGAGGGCTACCGCGAGCGCGAGTCGCTGGGCTGGTCCTCGCACAAGCTGCAGCTGGTCGACCTGCAGTATTCCGACGTCCGCGCGGAGAAGGGCCTCTATCAGCGGCTGGTCGCCCGCGGGTCGATGCAGACGCTGTTCACCGAGGACGAGATCCAGCGCGCGATCGTCGAGCCGCCGGACGACACCCGGGCCTACTTCCGCGGCCGGTGCCTGGCGAAATACCCCGCCGAGGTGGTTGCGGCGAGCTGGGACTCCGTCATCTTCGACGTGGGCAGGGAGTCGCTGGTGCGGGTGCCGATGATGGAGCCCGAACGAGGGACCAAGAAGCACGTTGGTGCACTGTTCGACAAATGCCCGAGCGCGAAGGATCTGCTCGAAGCGATCACTTCCGGGTAAGTTCGATGCAGCGGTTGTTTGGTGGTCCCCCGAGGAGGATGAGACATGGCGACGAGGGATACGGGCGGGCAGTCCCAATCCGGTAAGTCGCGGCGCGACGAGGAAGAGGACGTCGCCGCGCCCGAGGTCAACCCTGAGACGGCCGAGCGGGTCGAGCAGCTGGGCGAGGACGTCGACGACCTCCTCGACGAGATCGACTCGGTGCTCGAGGAGAACGCCGAAGAGTTCGTCCGCGGATACGTGCAAAAGGGCGGCCAGTAGCCGTCACTGAGAAGGCCCCGTCGGTCCGGACGCATCCGGGCCGACGGGCGTATTGTTTGGTCAACTGCAGTCGATCATCCTTGTGAAGGGAGCTCCGTTGCCGACGGGTCTTGACCACTCTGGGCGTCTGCCGGCCGCGTTCCACGCCGCGGGGACCTCGTCGTTCAGCGAGTTCCTGTCGGCCGTCGCGCCCGAGATGCTCCCGGGTCGCCGGCCGCTGCCGCCCGGCATGGCCGCCGACGTGAGCGCGCACGCGACCACGATCGTCGCCATCACCTGTGCCGACGGTGTGCTCATGGGCGGCGACCGGCGCGCGACGATGGGTAACCTCATCGCCCAGCGTGACATCGAGAAGGTCTTCGCCGCCGACGCCTACTCGCTGGTCGGCATGGCCGGCACCGCCGGGTTCGGCCTGGAGATGATGCGCCTGTTCCAGGTCGAGCTGGAGCACTACGAGAAGATCGAGAGCTCGATGCTCTCGCTGGAGGGCAAGGCCAACCGCCTCGCCACCATGGTCCGCAACAACCTGGGCGCCGCGATGCAGGGCCTGGCCGTGGTGCCGCTGTTCGCCGGGTTCGACGTCGACGCCAAGTCCGTCGACAAGGCCGGGCGCATCTTCAGCTTCGACGTCGCCGGCGGCGTCTACGAGGAGCGCGGCTACGACTCGATCGGCTCGGGTTCGCTGTTCGCGAAGTCGTCGATGAAGAAGCGGTACAAGCCCGGCATCACCACCGCCGAGGCCGTGAAGATCGCCGTCGAGGCGCTCTACGACGCCGCCGACGACGACACCGCGACCGGCGGCCCCGACCTGCTGCGCGGCATCTTCCCGGTCATCATGACGGCCACCGTCGAGGGCACCCACCGGCTCACCGACGAGGAGACCCGCGCGGTCGCCGAGGCCGTCATCGCCGAGCGCGCCGACAACCCGGGCGTCTGAGCCCTCCGTCCCCCCGCCCCCACGTCAGCCAGCTCCCACGTCAGAAGGAGAACCCGCCCCGTGGCCATGCAGTTCTACGCCTCGCCCGAGCAGATCATGCGGGATCGCTCGGAATACGCGCGCAAAGGCATCGCGCGCGGTCGCAGCGTCGTGGTGCTCAGCTACGAGGGCGGCGTCCTCTTCGTCGCGGAGAACCTGTCGACCGCCCTGCACAAGGTCAGCGAGATCTACGACAGGATCGGCTTCGCCGCCGTCGGACGCTACCCCGAGTTCGAGAACCTGCGCTCGGCGGGCGTCCGGCTCGCCGACCTGCACGGCTACTCGTACGGCCGCCGCGACGTCACGGGGCGCCAGGTCGCCAACGCCTACGCCCGCACCCTCGGCGCCATCTTCACCCAGGAGCAGAAGCCGTACGAGGTCGAGATCTGCGTCGCCGAAGTGGGCGCCACCGCCGACGACGACGAGCTCTACCGCATCACGTACGACGGCTCCGTCCAGGACGAGCCCGGCCTCGTCACCATGGGCGGCCAGTCCGACGCCATCTCCGGCGCCGTGAAAACCCGCCTGCGGCCCGACCAGACGCTCGCTGAGGCCCTGAAGCTCGCGGTCGAGGGTCTCGGCAGCGTCGGCGGCGAGGGCGGCCAGCCGAGGAAGCTGGCAGCCAACCAGCTCGAGGTCGCCGTCCTGGACCGGCACCGCCCGGGCCGCACGTTCCGCCGGCTGACGGGCCTCGCCCTCACCGCCATCCTGGAGGACCCGGCGAAGGCCGAGTCGGTCGAGGAGGGCCTGGAGGACAAGCCCCAGCCGCCGGCCTCCCCGAGCACCCCCGCCGACAACGCCAGCGGCCCCGCCCCGGAGACGGAGACGGAGACGGACAAGCCCACCTCTTGACCGGCCGACGTCCAGCCGTACCACCGCGCGAGCCTCCTCCGGGAGGCTCGCGCGCCGTGTTTTCCGGTCGTGAGCCTCCGGGAGAGGCTCGCGATCAAACAGCGGATCCGGCTGTGTGGACGACCGGATCGGGGTGGCCGGTGGGGGGCGTGGACGGAAGTCTGACGGGCGTCGTACATTGGAGGCATGCCGTACCGCTGGTGGCCGGCGACGCTGGCGGCGCTGGTCGGGATCACCGACGTCGAGGTGCTGCAGGCGTTGAACGCCGACCGGCGGCGGCCGCTGCCGGGCTTCGCGTTGGGGATTCCGGCGCTCAGCATCTGGGCGCGGACCGAGGCGGGCCGGGCGCTGATCGTCGTGGTGAAGCAGGAAGGCCAGTTCAGCTGGGGGATTCTCGGAGCGCGGGACATGACCCCTGACGAGCTCGCCGAGTTCGAGAAGTGGGAGGCGAGCGCAGCATGAGCACCGATCCGCTCAGCGAGCAGCAGATGGACGCCATGGTGGCGGCGGTCGCGGCAGGGGAGTTCACGTTCGACCGGGGGGCGCCGACGCCGGCGCTGCCACCGAAGCCGGACGCGGAGGTCATGGCCGTCTACTCGATGCGCCTGCCGTCGGACGTGGCGCAGCGCCTGGCCGCGGTGGCGAAGAGCAAGGGCGTGAAGCCGTCGACGTTGATGCGGCAGTACGTCGAATGGTGCCTGGCCACCGAGGTCAACGACCGGCCGATCTCGCTCACCGACGCACTGCGCGCCCTGACCCAGCTGCGCCCGGCCGCGTAAGACCAGGCTGGCTGCGGCGTAAGACCTGGCTGCCGCGGAACCCCGGCAGCCGCGCAAACCCCGCGGCGGTACACCCGCAGGCAGCACATCCGACAGCGGTGGCGCCGGCCGCGCGGTACACCAGGCGGCGATGTACCCTGCGGCAGAAAACCTGGCAGCAGGCTCGCTGCGGGGAGACCCGGCAACAGGCGAGCCGGCCGCCTGAAGAAGGACAGGCGGCCGGGACGCGGTGACCGTCAGGTGCGGATCAGGGCCAGGAGCAGCACGATGCCCGCGCGGCCCAGGTAGATCGTGGACTTCATCGGCGAGGCGCTCGGGGTGCCCGCCATCCGGGGACGCATCGCCACCGGGATCTGGGTGATCCGGTAGCCGGAGCGGGCGACCCGGACGAGGACCTCGATCGTGTCGCCCAGGTACTCCGCCGGGTACCAGTGGGCGAAGAACTCGATCAGCTTGCGGTTGCAGGCCCGGTGGCCGGACGTGGTGTCGCTGAGCTTCGTGCGGGCCAGCCGGGACAGCACCGCCGAGAGCATCCGCATCGCCCACTTGCGCGGGCCGGTGACGCTGTAGCCGCCCTCGCCCGCGAACCGGGCGCCGATGACCAGGTCGTGCTCGTCGAGCGCGTCGACGAGCTTCGGGATGTACCGCGGGTCGTGCTGCCCGTCGGCGTCGACCTGGATGGCGACGTCGTAGCCGTGGTCGCGGGCATACCGGTAGCCGGTGCGCATCGCCCCGCCGACGCCCAGGTTGAACGGCAGCCGGGCCACGATCGCGCCGGCCGAGGCGGCCCGCACGGCGGTGTCGTCGGAGGAGCCGTCGTCGACCACGATGATGTCGACGCCGGGCAGCTCGCCGCGGACCTCGGCGACGACGTCGGCGATGGAGCCGGCTTCGTTCCAGGCCGGGACGATGATCAGGACCTTCTTACCGTTGATCATCAGAGGCCCCAGCGGGAAGGTCCGAGGACGGGGACAGGGGGGCCGGCACGGCGGACGATTCGCGCGGGCGGCCGAGCTCGCTGCGCAGCAGGGCCAGGTCCTCGGCCAGGGTCCGGGTCTCCTCCTCCAGACGGCTCACCTCCCAGCTGAGGTGCACCGTGACCATGAGCAGGAACACGATGCCGAGGAAGAGCACGAGGCTCACCCCGGACTTGATGCCGAGCGCCTCGGCCACGTTGTTGATGATGGGCGGGAAGAACGCCATCGGCAGGATCACGATGCTGACGGCCAGCCAGAGGATCGCGTACTTCTCCTGCAGCTGGCGCCGCCGCAGCAGCTCGACCATGAAGGCGAGGACCGCCAGGGCGGTCACGCCCGTGACGATGATGAGCTTCACGCCGCACCCCCACTGCCGACGGCGCCCACGCCCGCCGCGAACGCGGGCTCGCGCAGCGCCTCGGCCAGCATGCTATGCCAGTCCCGCATCGGCGCCATCCCCGCGACCGCCCACCGGTCGTGGCCGAGGACGCTGTAGGAGGGCCGCGCGGCCGGCGTCACGTAGGCCGCGCTGGTGGTCCGCCGGACCCGCGCGGGGTCGAGCCCGCACAGTTCGAACACCGCCTGCGCCAGCCCGTGCCACGTGGTCTGGCCCGAGGCCGTGCCGTGGTAGATCCCGGCGGGGGCGGCGGAGTCGGCGAGCTCGACGAGCCGGACCGCCAGGTCCCGCGACCAGGTCGGCTGGCCGACCTGGTCGTCGACCACGTCCAGGAAGTCGCGGGTGGCGGCGAGGCGCAGCATCGTCTTGACGAAGTTGCGGCCCTGCGCGCCGTAGAGCCAGGCGGTGCGCACCACGTACCCGGAGTCGGGCAGCGTGGTCAGCACGCTGGTCTCGCCGAAGAGCTTGCTGTGCCCGTAGGCGTTCAGCGGCTCGGTCGGCGCGTCCTCGGCGTACGGCGACGTCCCGGCACCGTTGAACACGTAGTCGGTCGAGACGTGCACGAGCCGCGCACCGTAGGCGCGGCACGCCTGGGCGAGCACCGTCACGCCCGTGCCGTTGACGGCGAGCGCGGACTCGTAGGCGCTCTCCGCGCCGTCCACGTCGGTCCACGCCGCCGCGTTGAACACCACGTCGTGGCCGTCGACCAGGGCGTGGACCGCGTGCGGGTCGGTGATGTCCAGGTCGGCGCGCTTCAACGCGGTCACCGCCCGGCCGTCCAGCGCCGCCAGGAGGTCCTGGCCGAGCATCCCGCCGGCGCCGGTGACCAGGTAACGGGTCACAGCGCCGCGCGCGTCTTCAGGGGCTCCCACCAGGAGCGGTTCTCCTTGTACCAGGCCACCGTCGCCGCGATGCCGTCCTCGAACGTGACGGCCGGCTCGTAGCCCAGCTCGTTGCTGATCTTCTCGTGGCTCAGCGAGTAGCGCCGGTCGTGGCCCTTGCGGTCCTCGACGGGACGCACCGCGGACCAGTCGCGGCCGGTCGCCTCGAGGAGCACCTCGGTCAGCTCCTTGTTGGTCAGTTCGCGCCCGCCGCCGATGTTGTACACCTCGCCGGCGCGGCCCTTCTCCAGCGCGAGCTGGATGCCGGCGCAGTGGTCGGAGACGTGCAGCCAGTCGCGGATGTTGCCGCCGTCACCGTACAGCGGGACCTGCCGGCCGTCGATGAGGTTGGTGACGAAAAGAGGGATGACCTTTTCGGGGAACTGGTAATGGCCGTAGTTGTTGGAGCAGCGGGTGACCACGACCTCCATCCCGTGGGTGCGGTGGTAGGCGAGCACCAGCAGATCCGAGCCCGCCTTCGAGGCCGAGTACGGCGAGTTCGGCTGCAGCGGCCACTCCTCCGTCCACGAGCCCTCGTCGATCGACCCGTACACCTCGTCGGTCGAGACGTGCAGGAAGCGGCCGACACCCGCGCGGCGCGCCGCGTCGAGCAGGACCTGGGTGCCGATGACGTTGGTGGTCACGAACGGCCCGGCGCCGAGGATCGACCGGTCGACGTGCGACTCCGCGGCGAAGTGCACGACGGCGTCGTGGCCGGGCATGAGCTGCTCCACCAGGTCGGCGTCGCAGATGTCACCCTCGACAAAGTCGAACGAACCGGCCACGGATGCCAGATTGTCCCGATTGCCGGAATAGGTAAGCTTGTCGAGCACGGTCACGGCCGCGCCGGCATAGGCCGGGTAACCGCCTCCGAGGAGGGTGCGGACGTAGTGGGAGCCGATGAACCCGGCACCGCCGGTGACGAGGATTCTCACGGGATCGGGAGTCTAGTGCACCCACCTGGACGCTGAGTCGACCGAGGGTGTCGACTACCCGTAAGGTGGCCGAGTGCGTGGCATTATCCTCGCCGGTGGCACCGGCTCTCGCCTCTGGCCGCTGACAAAAGCGGTGTCGAAGCAGCTCATGCCCGTCTTCGACAAACCGATGATCTACTACCCGCTGACCACGTTGGTGATGGCCGGGGTCCGCGAGATCCTCGTCATCACCACCCCCGAAGACCAGGATCAGTTCCAGCGACTGCTCGGCGACGGCACCCAGTGGGGCCTCGAGATCAGTTACGCGGTGCAACCGCGCCCCGAGGGGCTCGCCCAGGCGTTCATCATCGGCGCCGACTTCATCGGCGACGACACCGTCGCGCTGGTGCTCGGCGACAACATCTTCCACGGCGCGCTGCTGGGCCAGCGCCTCGCCGACAACGCCGAGCTCAAGGGCGGGCGGGTGTTCGCCTACCCGGTGGCCAACCCGCAGGACTACGGCGTCGTGGAGTTCGACGCCGACGGCAAGGTGCTGTCGATCGAGGAGAAGCCAGCACGTCCGAAGTCGCGGTACGCGGTGCCTGGTCTGTACTTTTACGACAACCGGGTGGTGCAGATCGCCCGGGAGCTCAAGCCCAGTGACCGTGGCGAGCTGGAGATCACCGCGGTCAACGCCGCGTACCTCGAACGCGACGAATTGCACGTGGCAATCCTGGATCGCGGCACGGCATGGCTGGATACGGGTACGTTCAACACGATGGTCCAGGCCGCCGAGTTCGTCCGGGTGATCGAGGAGCGGCAGGGCCTGAAAATCGGCTGCGTCGAAGAGGTCGTCTGGCGAGCGGGCTTCATCGACGACGCACAGCTGCGGGCATTGGCGGAGCCGTTGCGCAAGAGTGGCTACGGCGATTACCTGATCCATTTGCTCGATTGGGAAGCCTGACCGCCGTCCGCACAATGAGCCGACCGAGCCAGCCAACAACACTGCGACGGGTGGGGCCGCACACGTGAAGTTCCGTCAGCTTTCGATCGCCGGCGCCTGGGAGATCACCCCGGTGCAGCACGGCGATCCCCGTGGGTTGTTCCTGGAGTTCTACCGGTTCGAGCAGCTCAGTGCCGAGGTCGGCCACCCGTTGCGGCTGGCGCAGGGCAACGTGTCGGTCTCCGGGCGGGGGGTCGTGCGCGGTATCCACTTCGCCGACGTGCCGCCCGGGCAGGCCAAGTACGTCACCTGCACCAGGGGCGCCGTGCTGGACGTCGTCGTCGACATCCGGGTCGGATCCCCGACATTCGGCCGGTGGGAGGGCGTGCAGCTCGACGACGTCGACCGTCGCGCCCTCTACCTGAGCGAGGGTCTGGGGCACGGGTTCTGCGCGCTCACCGACGACGCGACGATCACCTACCTGTGCTCGGAGACCTACAACCCGACGGGGGAGCACGGCATCCACCCGCTCGACCCGGATCTCGGCATCGTCTGGCCCGTCGACGACCCGCAGCTGTCCGCCAGGGACGCCGTGGCGCCGTCGTTCGCGCAGATGCGGGCCGAGGGACGGCTGCCGGACTTCGTCACCTGCGAGGCGTATACACAAAGTCTGCGGGCGCAATAGGGTCACAACGGCCCTCAGGCGGCTAATGTTCCTACATGGACCGGCGAATTTTCGGCCTTGAGACCGAATACGGGGTCACGTGCACCTATCGGGGACAGCGCCGCCTGTCGCCTGACGAGGTCGCCCGCTATCTGTTCCGGCGCGTCGTGTCGTGGGGCCGTTCCAGCAACGTGTTCCTGCGCAACGGCGCGCGCCTCTACCTGGATGTCGGCTCCCACCCGGAATACGCGACGCCCGAGTGCGACTCGGTGCCCGACCTGGTCACCCACGACCGGGCCGGCGAGCGGATCCTCGAAGGCCTGCTGGTCGACGCCGAGCGCCGGCTGCACGACGAGGGGATCGCGGGCGAGATCTACCTGTTCAAGAACAACACCGACTCCGCCGGCAACTCGTATGGCTGCCACGAGAACTACCTGGTCAGCCGGCACGGCGAGTTCGGACGTCTCGCCGACATCCTGATCCCGTTCCTGGTCACCCGCCAGCTCATCTGCGGCGCCGGCAAGGTGCTGCAGACCCCGCGCGGCGCCGTGTACTGCCTGTCGCAGCGCGCCGAGCACATCTGGGAGGGCGTCTCCTCGGCGACCACCCGGTCCCGCCCGATCATCAACACCCGCGACGAGCCGCACGCCGACGCCGAGCGCTACCGGCGGCTGCACGTCATCGTCGGCGACTCGAACATGAACGAGGTCACCACGCTGCTCAAGGTCGGCACCGCCGACATCGTGCTGCGGATGATCGAGGCCGGCGTCGCCATGCGCGACCTCTCGCTGGAGAACCCGATCCGCGCCATCCGGGAGGTGTCCCACGACATCACCGGCCGCCGCCGGGTCCGCCTCGCCAGCGGCAAGGAGGTCAGCGCGCTGGAGATCCAGCAGGAGTACTTCGACAAGGCCACCGAGTTCCTCGACCGGCGCGGCGCCGACGCGCCGACCAAGCGGGTCATGGAGCTGTGGGGGCGGGTGCTCAACGCGGTCGAGACCGGCAACCTCAAGGGTGTCGAGCGCGAGATCGACTGGGTGACCAAGCTCGGCCTGATCGAGCGCTACCAGACCAAGCACGACCTGCCGCTGTCGCACCCGCGGGTCGCGCAGATGGATCTGGCGTATCACGACCTGCGCCGCGGACGGGGCCTCTACGGCCTGCTCGAGCGCCGCGGGAAGGTCGACCGCGTCTCCAGCGACCTGGACATCTTCGAGGCGAAGGAGACCCCGCCGCAGACCACGCGGGCCCGCCTGCGGGGCGAGTTCATCCGGCACGCGCAGGAGCGCCGCCGCGACTTCACCGTCGACTGGGTCCACCTGAAGCTCAACGACCAGGCGCAGCGCACCGTGCTGTGCAAGGACCCGTTCCGGGCCTACGACGAGCGCGTCGACCGACTGATCGCCAGTATGTGAACGTTGGGTTAGGCTGGCCGGCGCTATGGATGACAACCCCGCCGGTCAGCCCGCCCCTTCGGAGGACCCGAAGCCGAAGGCGAGCGACAACCCGGACAAGCCGCGGTCCAACCGTCACGGTCGCCGGCTGCAGCGCATCCGCGAGGAGATCGAGCGCAACCGGACCGACGGCCCGGCCATCCCGACCTGGGTCCTGGCGCTCACCCTGGTGCTCATCATCGCCGTCATGACCGCCCTGGTGGTGTACTCGTGAAGCGGCTGCTCACGGCCGGGGCGATCTGCCTTCTGCTGGCCGGCTGCACGGACGACGGCGAGCGCCGCACTCCGCTGCCCGCCGTCCCGACGTCCGGCGGCGAGGCGTCCGCGCTGCCCCTGCCGTCCCCGTCGCTGCCCCCGGTGGTCGTCTCCGACGGCTGCCAGGGCCTGATCACCCCCGCCCAGGTGCAGAAGTCGACCGGGCTGTCCGTGCAGGCGAGCGCCGGTGACGGCGCCGCCGCCGTCGCGCAGTACGGCCAGGCCGTGCAGAGCCTCGGCCTCAACGCCCAGGCCCGGATGTGCCCCTTCGGCAACGGTGGCGGCGACCAGGTCACGATCGTCGCGCTCACGTTCCCCGACGCGGCCCAGTCGCAGAAGCTCTGGACGACGATCAAGTCCCTCGAGGCCGTCGGCGGCGTCGGCGAGGCCGCGCTCAGCGACAAGTCCAAGACGCTGCTCGCCCGCCGCGGCAAGGCGATCGTCGCCGTCTACCTGGTGGTGGCCGCGGCCCCGGAGGCCAACCACCTGAGCCAGCTGCAGTCAGTCGCCAACGCCGCCCTCGCCAAGGCCTGACGGCAGGCGCTGGGCCGCCGCCCGTCCGGCCGCCGCCGCGGCGAGGAAGTAGGCGCGGTCCTCCTCGTACCGGCGACCCATCGTCGACAGCCGCACCGGCAGCGCCAGCAGGGCGGGCTCCAGGTCCTCGGCCACGGGTGTGACGATGCGGTGCGGTGGACACAGCGGCCGCAGCTGCTCGTGTACGACCAGCGCGAGGTCGGCCTCCAGGTCCGACGGCACGACGAGGTCGGCCGGCGCGAGCGCGACCCGCCCGAACGCGGTCAGGCTGTGGTGCGACACCCCGCGGTGCCGGGGCCGGGGGTCCGCGCCGGAGATGCGGGGCGCGGCGACCGGCCGGCCGCCCAGCGCGGCGACCGCGTTGACGGCCTCGCCCGCGGCGACCCCGGAGAAGCCCCACGACGTGCCGGTGCCCAGGTTGCCGGGGCCCTGCGTGACGATGGCCAGGTCGGCGCCGAGCCCGTGGCGGGCGGCGAGCAGGCCGCTGTGCACGTTGGTCGACTCCAGGTCGCCGCCGAACGCCTGGCCGGTGGTGACCGTGCCGGCGAGCAGCGGGCGCAGGGCGTCGACGGTGCGGGAGAACCAGGCGGGCAGCGCGCCGCCGTCGGTCATCACGTACGCGACCTTCGCCGAAGGCCGGTCGGCGTGGACGCCGGCGAGGATGGCGGGGAGCGCGGAGTGCAGGTCCGCGATCACCACCGGCATTCCGGAGATGTCGGAATTGCTGACCAGTGCGTCGCGGAGCGGCGAGGCCTCCTCGTCGGCGGCCAGGACGACCGCCTGCAGCGGCGTGTAGCGCGCCTTGACCACGTGGCCGGGGGCGTCCACGTCGTCCGGCAGGCGGTCCGGGATCGCGACGACCAGGGCGTACCCGCCGGTGCCGAGACCCAGGGCGAGCGCGTTGACGTTCAGCAGCACCCGGTCACCGGCCTGCGGCGTGCCCACCAGGGCCGGGTGGGCGAGGGCCCGGACCCGCTCCGGGTCGTCCGGCCGGCGCGCCTCGAGGGCCACCTCCACCTCGACGCTGCCATGCCACGATGTACGGGGCGCGACGACCGTCCCCCAGCGCCAGCGGATCATCGGCACAACCTACCGTGTCTGCGCGCCGTGACCGCGTCGTGACGTAACGAACCGTCACCGCGTGGGCGACGCCGCACGGGCGTTCGGGCTGGTAGGTTCGCTGGCGTGTCGCGGACCCGAACCGAGCGCCTGGTCAATCTGGTGATCTGCCTGCTCTCGACACGCCGCTTCCTGACCGCCGGTCAGATCGCCTCCATCGTGCCCGGTTACGAGCACGACCCGGAGGACGAGCGCGACCACGAGGCGTTCCAGCGCAAGTTCGAGCGGGACAAGGCCGAGCTGCGCGAGCTCGGCGTGCCCCTGGAGATCGGCACGCCCTCCGTGTGGGACAACGAGCCCGGCTACCGCATCGCCCGCCGCGAGTATGCGCTGCCCGACATCCCCCTGGAGCCCGACGAGGCGGCGGCCGTCGGCATCGCCGCGCGGCTGTGGCAGCAGACCGGCCTCGCCGCCGCCGCGTCGTCCGGCCTGGCGAAGCTGCGCGCCGGCGGCATCGACGTCGACCCGCACGCCACCCTCGGGGTCGAGGCGGTCGTCACCGTCGACCCGGCCTTCGAGCCGCTCACCGCCGCCGTCCGCGACCGGCAGGCGGTCACGTTCGACTACCACGTGCCCGAGCGCGACACCGCCCGCGCCCGCAAGCTGCAGCCGTGGGGCGTCGTCTGCTGGCGCGGCCGGTGGTATGTCGTCGGCCACGACCTGGAGCGCGGGGCGGAGCGGTGCTTCCGGCTGTCCCGGATCGTCTCCGGCGTCCGGCGGGTGGGCCGGCGCGGCGCGTACGAGCCGCCGAAGGTCGACCTGATCGCCTACGTCGCGAAGACCAGCGGCCCCGTCGAGCGCACCAGCCGGGCGACCGTCCTCGTGCGGCCCGGCCGCGCGGCGGGCGTGCGCCGCTGGGCGGAGTCGTGCGTGGCCACACCCGAGGGCGACCGGCTCACGCTGCGCTACGCCGACATCGACTTCTTCGCCGGCTGGCTGGTCGGGTATGGCGCCGACGTCGTGGTGCTCGAACCGCCGCCGCTGCGCGACGAGGTCGTCAAGCGCCTCAAGGAGATCGTCGCGGGCGCACCTTCCGAGGCCCGCGCGGAGGTTGCGGTATGACCACGTCCGTCGACCGGCTCGGCCGGCTGCTCAACCTGGTGCCCTACCTCCAGGCCCGGCCGGGGATCACCCTCGCCGAGGCGGCCGCCGACCACGACATCACCGAGCGCCAGCTGCGCGAGGACCTCGAGCTGCTGTGGCTGTGCGGCCTGCCGGGCTACGGGCCCGGTGACCTGATCGACATGGCGTTCATCGGCGACGGCGTCACCGTCATGTACGACGCCGGCATCGACCGCCCGCTGCGCCTCACGCCGGACGAGGCGCTCGCGCTCATCGTCGCGCTCCGCATGCTCGCCGAGACCCCTGGCGTCGGCGAGCGCGACGGCGTCCACCGGGCCCTGGCGAAGATCGAGCACGCGGCCGGCGACCTCGCCGACGCGGCCGTGGCGGTCCGTCTCCCCGGCAACGCCGACCGCCTGGAGGAGCTGCGCGGCGCCGTCGACCGCCGGCACGCGCTGCGGATCACGTACTACACCGCGACCCGCGACGAGACGACCGAGCGCGTCGTCGACCCGATGCGGGTCCTCGTCGTCGGCCGCTGGGCCTACCTGGAGGCGTGGTGCCGCCGCGCCCAGGCGGTGCGGCTCTTCCGGGTCGACCGGATCGACGCCTCCACCGAGCTGGACGAGCCCGCCCGCGTGCCGGTGCAGGCGCAGCCGACCGACACGCGCGCCGGCACCCTCTTCCGCCCCACGTCCGACCTGCCGCTCATCACGCTGCGGGTGGGCCGCGGCGCGCGGTGGATCACCGAGCAGTACCCGTGCGAGGAGGTCGTGCGGGGTCCGGGGGAGCACTGGACGGTCTCGCTGCGCGCCTCCGACCTGGACTGGGCCCGGCGGATGGTGCTCGGGCTGGGCGCCGAGGTCTCGGTCGTGTCGCCGCCGGAGCTGGTCGCGTCGGTGGCCGCCGCGGCGCGCGCCGCGCTCGCCGCCTATGACGCGCCCATCCCGGCACTGCCGTAGCTGGTGGTTTAAGGTCGGTGGGTGCTCTGGTGGATCTCGGGTGGCATCGTCCTGGTCGCGCTGATCGTCCTCATCGCCGTGGTGATGTCGACGGCGGGTCGCTTGCGTCAGTTCGGTAACACCGCGCAGTCCCTGCAGCGCCGGCTCCTCGACGGCGAGAAGCGACTCCAGCCCCACCTGGCCCGCCTGCAGCAGACCGCCGAGGCGATGCAGCCCCGTCTGGCCGCCATGCAGGAGCAGGCGTTGGTCATCCAGGCGCGCCGCGGCGAGCTCGAAGACGCTGACCAGCGCCCCGCCGCTCGCTAACAGTTAAGAAACCTTGCGGATCAACTGGGCAAATAGCACTCTTGTCCGGACGGATGGTTGACGATCGGGCAGTTCAGCGTCAACACTCGTCAGGACTTCAGCGGCCGGACCCCTTCCCGCAACCCGGCCTCTGCCCGTCACCCGAAGTGACCAGTACGATGGGTCGGGCAGCATAAAGACAGTGAGGTGGCTTCACATGGGTGCACTCAAGCCGTGGCACATCATCGTGCTGGTGGTGGTGCTGATCCTTCTGTTCGGCGCCAAGCGTCTGCCTGACGCGGCGCGGTCGCTGGGTCGTTCGCTCCGGATCATCAAGGCCGAGACCAAGGGTCTCGCCGAGGACAACGTCGACGCGAAGGCCGAGGCCCAGTCGGGTCGCGCGCCCCTGCAGGGCACGATCGACGACAACCGGCCGTCGCCCGCGCCGACCGTCGACCCCGTCAACCGCGTCCCCGAGCGCTGAGGCACTCGAGCGTCGTGAGCATCCTCGCCAGGCGGCGCCAGGACCGGGCACCGTCGCAGTTCGAACGCGCCGCAGACGGCTCCATGACCCTCATGGAGCACCTGCGGGAGCTGCGCAACCGCCTGTTCAAAGCCTGTCTCGGCCTCGTTCTCGGGTTCACCGTCGGCTTCTGGCAGTCCGGCAACGCGATCAAGCTGGTCAAGCAGCCGGTCTGCCACGTCATGGAGTCACGCGGCCGGGAGTGTGACTTCGTTCAGCTGGGCGTGGCCGACTTCTTCCTCTTGCAGTTGAAGGTCGGCCTCTGGCTCGGCCTGCTCATCACCGCTCCCTGGTGGATGTATCAGCTGTGGGCGTTCATCGCGCCGGGCCTGCACCGCCACGAGCGCAAGTACGCTTACATCTTCATCTCGATCGCGGCCCCGCTCTTCGCGCTCGGCGCGTTCCTCGCCTGGTTCGCTCTCGGTCACGGCCTGGAGTACCTGCTGCCGAGCGAGGACATCGTCCACACCTCGCTGGACATCACCCGCTATGTCGACTTCATCACCACCGGCATGCTGGTCTTCGGCGTCGCGTTCGAGTTCCCGCTGATAGCGATGATGCTCAACTTCGCCGGCATCCTCAGTGGCCGCAAGCTGCTGGGCTGGTGGCGCGCCGTGGTGTTCATCTTCTTCGCCTTCGCCGCCGTCGCCACGCCGACCCCCGACCCGTTCACCATGTCGGGCCTGGCCCTGGCCATGTCGTTGCTGTACTTCGCCGCGGTCGGCGTCGCCCTGATCAACGACAAGCGCAAGGGCCGCAACCAGTCCATCTACGCCGACGTCGACGACGACGAGATCTCCTCGATCGACGACCTCGCGCCGGAGCCGGTCGCCGCGGCCACCTCAGTCGGCGGCTACGACCCGATCGAGGCACCCACCCCAGTGGACGGCCCGACGCCGGTCGAGCGCCCGAGGTCCCTCGACAGCCGGTACGACGACATCACCTGACCCGCCCGCTCAGCCCCGACGCCCGCCGCGCATCAGCCGGCGGGCGTCGTGCTGTCGGTGCCCTGCCGGGCGGCGCAGCCCGGCGTGTTCCCGGTGGGCTGGGAAGGCCCTGACACCCGTGCGTGACCATCGCGCTGCCCGCCGATCCGACCGCCGGCAAGAGGCAGCGGGCCGGCATGCTGCCCGAGGCCACCGGGGGTGGACCGCGGCCCGCATCCTGGAAGCGCAGACACGGCCGTTCCTGGCTGTCCGCTGTCGGAGCGGCGACCCGCTGAGCAGACGGCGGCGAATGGGGCCAGGCGCTCAGCTCACCATCTGGCCCGGACGGTGAGGCAACCACCGGATGCGGCGCGCACGCGCCGCTCGCCCTGCCACGCGCCTCAGCGCGGGCAGTGCGCCGCGCAGCGGCGCATCGGGGTGCGGGTGAGAATCCCCGCCGGGCCCCGCCGCGTCAGCGGTGGGGGAGTTACCGCCTAGCATCCGTGCGATGGACATCGCGTTGCTCGCCAATCCGACCGCCGGTAAAGGGCGGCGGGCCGGACTGCTGCCTGAGGTCGTGGCGCGGCTCAAGGCCGGTGGGCACGCGGTCGACGTGGTCACCGCGACCAGCCGGGACGGCATGGTGGAGCAGGGCAAGGCGGCCGTCCTGAGCGGCCGGGCCGTGGTCGCGATGGGCGGGGACGGCACGGTGCACCTCGGGCTGCAGGCGGTGGCCGCGACGGGGGCGCCGTTCGGGATCGTGCCCGCCGGGACCGGCAACGACTTCGCGGTCCGGCTCGGGCTGCCCGGGGACACGCTGCGGGCGGCCGAGGCGATCGCGGCAAGCACGACCACGAGAAGCGTGGACCTCGCGCGGGTCGAGGGGGCGGACGGGAGCACGGCGTGGTTCGGGGCGGTCATGGCGGCCGGGTTCGACGCGTTCGTCAACGAGCGGGCCAACCGCATGCGCTGGCCGCGCGGTCCCCAGCGGTACAACCTGGCGATCGTCGAGGAGTTGCTGGCGTTGCGCAGCAGGTCGTACACCATGCGGATCGACGGCGAGGAGAGCGTCTTCGACTCGGTGCTGGTCGCGATCGGCAACACCGAGAGTTACGGCGGTGGCTTCCGGATCGTGCCCGGAGCCGACCCCACCGACGGGCTGCTGGACGTGGTCGTCGCCGAGCCGCTCAACCGGCGCACGTTGATGCGGCTGCGGCCCAAGGTGTTCAAGGGGACGCACGTGCACGACCCGCGGGTCAGGACGTTGCGGGCGCGCAGGATCGAGCTGGCCGCCGAGGGGGTCACGGCGTACGCCGACGGGGAGCGGATCTGCCCGCTCCCCGTCACGGTCGAGTGCGTGCCCGGTGCCTTGCGGCTGATCGTCTAGGCGGCGTTGTGGATGCGGACGGTGACGCCGTTCGCGGACGGGGTGGTGGAGACGTCCGACTCGGTGACGCCGTCGGGCAGCGAGAAGCTGCGGCTGAACGAGCTGGAGCTGGACGAGCTCGACGAGAACGTCGCGCCGCCCTCCTCGTGGTGCGACGAGGTGCTCGTGCCGCCGCCGCCCTTGATGGTGAGGCGGCCGCCGGAGACCTGGACGTCGACGTTGCTCGGGTCGACGCCGTCGACGGTGATGACGAGGTCGTCGCCCTCGGTCGTGGTGGAGACGGAGGCGGAGTGGGCGCGCGAAGCGGCGTGGTCGACCTCGGACTCGATGCGGGCAAGAGCTTCTGACGGGTTCCAACGGCCTAACGGCATGATGATCCTCCGGACGGAAGGTAGTCGACGTATCCCCTGCACTGTGGCCGCCTGGCCGGGAGCCGACAAGCGCACAGGCGGTGTTGCGACAATGGTGCCCAACGGCCGCAAGGTTTAAAGCAGGCGCAGCACCGCGCCCAGGCCGTGAACTTTGCCCGGGTCACTCTCCGGGATGACGAGGACGCTGCAGCCCGCCGCGGCGGCGCCGGCGTCGGCGGGCGAGTCGCCCACCATCAGGGTCCGCTCCGGGTCGGTGCGCAGCGCCGCGCAGGCCTTCCAGAAGATGGCGGGATCCGGCTTGCAGCGGCCCACCTCGTACGAGAGGACGAACTCGTCGACCAGGTCGGCGAAGCCCAGCTGGCCGGCCAGGTCGCGCAGGTCGAAGCCGATGTTGGAGACGACCGCGACCGGCACGCCACGCGCCCGCAGCGCCTGCAGGGTGGGGACGGTGTCGGCGTACAGCTGCCAGCCGTCGGCGATGAGCAGCCGGTCGTAGAGGGCCTGGGCGAGGTCGGCGTCGACGGTCGCGGCCAGCCCTTCGTATGCGGCCCGGTGCGCGGTGACGGACAGGTCCCGGTCGGCCCACACCTCGGCGAGGTGCGCCGGCACGCGGTGCGGCTTCGGCCCGCCGGCCCGCCCGGCCGTCGTCAGCCGGTCGGCGAGGACCGTGGCCTTCCCACGGTCCAGGGTGGTGCCGAGGCTCGAAGCCGCCGCCGTCACCCACCTGACGGGGTCCTCCACCTGCGCGATCGTCCCGTGGAAGTCCAGGAGCACGGCCTCGACGGGCCGCCATGTACTTGGTGGTTCAGCGCTTTCCGGCACGCCAGCACGATACCCATGAGCGGATCCGGGCATCTTTCGCCTAGCCTTGGGGTCATGAACACCCCCGCCGAGCGGTACGAAGCGGCGCAAAGGCGGGCTCAGCGTCCTGCCCTGACCGAGTTCGTCGATGAGCTGGACTTCACCCTCGACGACTTCCAGGCCGAGGCCTGTGACGCGCTGGAGCGCGGCACGGGCGTGCTGGTGTGCGCGCCGACCGGTGCCGGCAAGACCGTCGTCGGGGAGTTCGCCGTCCACCTGGCGCTGCGGCAGGGGCGCAAGTGCTTCTACACGACGCCGATCAAGGCGCTGTCGAACCAGAAGTACAGCGACCTCGTGCGGCGGTACGGCGCCGAGCGCGTCGGCCTGCTCACCGGCGACAACGCGATCAACGGTGACGCCCCGGTCGTCGTGATGACCACCGAGGTCCTGCGCAACATGCTGTACGCAAGCTCGGCGACCCTCGAGGGCCTCTCCTACGTCGTCATGGACGAGGTGCACTACCTCGCCGACCGGTTTCGCGGCGCCGTGTGGGAAGAGGTGATCATCCACCTGCCCGACTCGGTGACCCTCGTCTCGCTGTCGGCGACCGTGTCCAACGCGGAGGAGTTCGCCGACTGGCTCGTCACCGTGCGGGGCGAGACCACGGTCGTGGTGAGCGAGCACCGGCCCGTGCCGCTGTGGCAGCACATGCTCATCGAGCGGCGGATGTTCGACCTGTTCCACGACGCCGAGGCCGCGCAGAAGCACGACGTGCATCCGGAGCTGCTGCGATACCACCGGGAGATGCTCCGGCGCGTCGAGATGGCCGGCCCGCGGGGCGGGCGGCGCAAGGGCCCCTACCGGCCCGAGATCGTCGAGCGCCTGGACCGTGAGGGCCTGCTGCCGGCGATCCTGTTCATCTTCAGCCGCGCCGGCTGCGACGCCGCCGTCCAGCAGTGCCTCGCCGCCGGGCTGCGGCTCACCGCGCCCGACGAGCGGGTCGAGATCCGGACCATCGTCGAGTCGCGCACCAAGCACATCCCGAGTGAGGACCTGCAGGTCCTCGGGTACTGGGAGTGGCTCGACGGCCTCGAGCGGGGCCTCGCCGCGCACCACGCCGGGATGCTGCCCGCGTTCAAGGAGGTCGTCGAGGAGCTGTTCGTCCGCGGCCTCGTCAAGGCCGTCTTCGCCACGGAGACCCTGGCGCTGGGCATCAACATGCCCGCCCGGTGCGTGGTCCTGGAGCGGCTGGTCAAGTACAACGGCGAGGCGCACGTCGACCTGACGCCGGGGGAGTACACGCAGCTGACCGGCCGCGCCGGGCGCCGTGGGATCGACGTGGAGGGTCACGCCGTCGTCGTCTGGGCGCCGGAGCTCGACCCGCGGCACGTGGCGGGGCTCGCGTCCACCCGGACGTATCCGCTGAAGTCCAGCTTCCGGCCGTCGTACAACATGGCCGTGAACCTCGTCGGCAGCGTCGGCATCACCGCCGCCCGCGAGCTGCTCGAGAGCTCGTTCGCCCAGTTCCAGGCGGACCGCTCGGTGGTCGGGCTGGCCCGGCAGGTGCAGCGCAACGTCGACTCGATCGCCACGTACGGCGCGGAGACCGCCTGCCATCTCGGTGACTTCGACGAGTACTTCGGCTACCGGGTCGCCATCGCCGACCGGGAGCGGGCGATCGCCCGCCAGGGCGCCCAGCAGCGCCGTGCCGCCGCCCTGGAGTCCCTGGAGCGGCTGCGCCCCGGCGACGTCGTCCGGGTGCCCACCGGCCGCCGCGCGGGACTCGCGATCATCATCGACCCGGGCGTCGGCGGGCGCGGCTTCGGCGAGCCCCGGCCGCTCGTGCTCACCGAGGACCGCTGGGCCGGCCGGATCTCCGGCGCCGACTTCACCTCGGCCGTCGAGTCCCTCGGCCGGGTCAGGGTCCCGAAGCAGTTCAACTACCGCTCGGCCCAGGACCGCCGGGATCTCGCCGCCCAGCTGCGCCGTCTCTCGCTGGAGCCGGCTCCCCGCGGGCGGCGGTCGCGCAACCCGTCCGCCGTCGACGACCACGAGCTCGACCAGCTGCGCGCCTCGATGCGCCGGCACCCGTGCCACCAGTGCCCGGAGCGGGAGGAGCACGCCCGCTGGGCCGAGCGGCGCTGGCGCCTGGAGCGCGACACCGAGGCGCTGCGCGGCAAGGTCGCCAACCGCACCGGCTCCCTCGCCCGCACCTTCGACCGCGTCTGCGGCCTGCTCACCGACCGCGGCTACCTCTCCGCCGCCGGCACCGTCACCGACGCCGGCCGGATGCTCGCCCGGATCTGGTCCGAGACCGACCTGCTCGTCGCCGAGTGCCTGCGCACCGGCGTCTGGGACAGGCTCGCCGCCGCCGACCTCGCCGCCGCCGCCAGCGTCCTGGTGTACGAGGCCCGCCGCGAGTCCGACGACCGTGCCTCCATCCCGCGCGGCGACGTCTCCGAGGCCATCGACGCCACCTTGAAGCTGTGGTCGGAGCTGCGCGAGGACGAGGACTCGCGGGGTCTTCAGCTCACCCGGGAGCTGGATCTCGGCTTCGTCTGGCCGGTGTACCGGTGGGCCCGCGGCGAGAGCCTCACGAAGGTGCTCGGCAGCGTGCACGGACTGGAGGGCGACATGCCGGCGGGCGACTTCGTGCGCTGGTCCCGCCAGGTGCTCGACCTGCTCGGCCAGCTCGCCGACGCGCCGGGAGCCTCGGACGCCGTGCGGCGCACCGCCAGGCAGGCGATGGCCGCCATGACGCGAGGAGTTCTCGCGTACAGCGTCATCGCGTAGTCACCCACCGAGTTTTCATCCGAGCGGATTAGAAAAAATCGTTCGGATCCGCAATGATGCTTTTCGCCGGGGGGCCAGTCCCGGCGCGGGAGGAAGCATCGTGGGAGAGCTGCACCATTTCACGTACGGGCTGATCACCCCGATCTTCGCGTACGCGATGTCGTTCCTTGGTTCCCTTCTCGGCCTGGTGAGCACCGCCAGAGCCCGGGCGGCCACCGACACCCGCCGCCGGGCGTGGCTGCTGGTGCTCGCGGCCTGGGCCATCGGCGGCACCGGCATCTGGGTCATGCACTTCATGGCGATGATCGGCTTCAGCGTCAGCGGTTCCCCGCTGCGCTACGACGTCCCGATCACCGTCGCGAGCTTCTTCATCGCCGTCATCACCGTCGGCCTCGGGCTCTTCATCGTCGGCCTCGGCAAGCCCGCCATGTGGAAGGTGCTCATCGGCGGCCCGATCACCGGCGTGTCCGTCGCCTTCATGCACTACACCGGCATGGCCGCGATGCGGATCAACGGCTCCTTCGACTACAAGAGCAACCTGTACCTGGCGTCCTACGCGATCGCGGTCGTCGCCGCCACCGTCGCCCTCTGGTTCACGATCGTGGTCCGCGGCATCCCCGCGACGATCGCCGCGGCGGCCGTCATGGGCGTCGCCGTCTGCGGCATGCACTACACCGGCATGGCGGCCATGCACGTCAACCTCACCACCGAGAACCTGGCCACGGTCCCCGGCGTCGACGTCAACTGGTTCCTCGCCCCGATCGTCCTCTTCGTCCTGGTCGTGGTCATCGCCCTCGCCAGCGCCGTCATGGCCGTCCCCTCGGAGCGCGAGCAGGCCGAGGCCGCCGCCGTCCGCGACAAGATCGCCGCCGGCGACGCCCTCCGCTCCGCCACGGCCGGCCCCGTCTTCGGCGGCGGCTCCGCCGCGGGCCCGTCGGCCCCCGGCACCGGCCAGGCCTTCTCCGCCCGCGCCGCCAACGGCATCGCCGACGCCCGCCGCCAACGGGGCCGCTGACCGCCCCGCTCCCTCCCGCCGCTTCTTCCCTTCCGCTGCCGCTCGACGGGTCGTTTCTCGCCCCGCCCGGGCGGCAGCGTCGTTTCCCGTCCCGCCGATCGCCCTGTTGCCATGACCACCGACCCGATCTGCACGCCGGCCTCCGCCCTTTGCAGCCGGCGGCCGGTTAGGTCTGCGCTCACCCTTCTGGCCGTACGCGAGCCGGCGCGACCGCCGCTGTCACCTCCCTTGGTGATCGAAGTCGCGTGGTGGTCGTCCGGGCGACCAGGGCCGTCCTTCGATCATGGTGAGAGATCCGCGCGGCCTGATGGTTGCTGTCCGCGTGCGGGTCCGCAACCAGCACCGCGCCACTCTGATCGCCGAGCTCGCGCGGGCGGTCTCTGGTGGCCCGCGGGGCGGTCGTGGTCGTGGACGTCGTGATCGATGTCGTGTGGTGGCTGTCCGGACGGCCACGGTCGTCCTTCGATCATGGTGGCTGGGTTGGCTGTCCTGGTCGCTGTCCGCGTGTGGGTTCGCCGATCCATCTGGTCATAGGGCAGGCCAGCACGGAGGTGAGGTCCTTTCCGTCCGGCCGTGGGCCGGGCGCCAGGTGGCGTGGTCGCGGTGATGTTCCCCGGCAGCAGTCCTCGCATGGGCCGGCGCCGTCGAGGGCGTCACTCGGTGCTTCCACATTGTCAGACCGCGGAACCGGTCTCGGCCGTCGCGGATTCCCTGTGGGGCGGTCGGGGCCGTGGTTGGCGTGATCGAAGTCGCGTGGTGGCTGTCGGGGCGGCCAGGGGTGTCCTTCGATCATGGTGGTGGCCAGGTCTCGTAGTCATCGTCTGTGCTGTGGTTGCGGTGGTGGCTCCCGGACGGCGTGCTCGCGTGGGCCGGCGCTGTCGAGGGTGTCGTTCGGGTCGTTCCGCGTCACCGTTGGGTGTAGAGCGGAGGTCGTCGATGGCTGGGGTGGGTGGGGGTGGGGTGATTCTCATGATCCGGAAGAGTTTGTGTCGCTCTGGCGACCATAAGTCTTCCGGATCATGGGGTGGGGGGCATGTCGATTGGGGACTGGGTGGTGCCGGGGTTGTGTGCATGGTCCGGAAGGACGTGTGTGGCTGGGGTGGCGTGAGGGGTTTCGGGTCGGGAGGGTGAGGGGTGGGAGGGGACGGGGAGAAAAGTTGGGGAGACGGTGGGTCGGGGATGAGCGACTGGCGGATACTTGGCGGGTGACCGAGGCGCGGCCCCGACCCAGGCGCACTGTTGGCGACTCGCTCGAGGAGTTCGAGCGGGACCTGATCTCCAACCTGTACTACCAGCGTGGGACGACGATCGAGTCGGCGAGCGGGCCTGACGGCTACCACACGCTGGCCGTGACCGTGCGGGACAGGCTGGTCGACAGGTATGCGAGGACGGCGGCGGCGCATTACGCGGCCAACCCGCGGTTCGTGTACTACCTGTCGGCGGAGTACCTGCTGGGGCGTCAGCTCAGGCAGAACCTGCTGTACACGGACACGGAGCGGTGGGTCAGGCCGATCGCCGAGGACCTCGGGGTGTCGCCGGAGGCGCTCGAGGTGTACGACGTCGAGCCCGGACTCGGCAACGGCGGGCTGGGGCGGCTGGCGGCGTGCCTGATGGACTCCATGGCGACGCTGGACATCCCGGCGGTCGGGTACGGGATCCGGTACGAGTTCGGCATCTTCAAGCAGACGTTCCGCGACGGCAAGCAGGTCGAGCGGCCCGACGACTGGACGTTCTACGGCAACCCGTGGGAGTTCCCCGCGCCCGACGACCGGCAGCTGGTCGGGTTCTACGGCACGACCGTGGCCGACCCGAAGGACCCGGAGAGCCTGCGGCGGAAGTGGACGCCGGGGGAGACGGTCAGGGGCGAGCCGAGCCACATGCTCGTGCCGGGGTACGGGACGCAGACCGTCAACATCATCCGGCTGTGGCAGGCCAGGGCGAGCCGCGAGTCGTTCGACCTGGCGAGGTTCGGGGTCGGGCAGTACGTGGAGGCCGTCGACGACATCGTGCGGGCCGAGAACATCAGCAAGGTGCTGTACCCCGACGACAGCACGGAGCCCGGGCGGGAGCTGCGGCTCAAGCAGCAGTACTTCCTGGTGGCGTGCTCGCTGAGGGACATCATCCGGCGGTACAGGCTGCGCAACAGCGGATGGGAGGGGTTCGCCGACAAGGTCGTGATCCAGCTCAACGACACGCATCCGGTGATGGCGGTGACCGAGCTGATGCGGCTGCTGGTCGACGAGCACGGGCTCGGCTGGGACGAGGCGTGGGGGATCACCCGCCGGACGTTCAACTACACGTGCCACACGCTGCTGCCGGAAGCGCTCGAGACGTGGCCGGTGCAGCTGCTGGAGCGACTCCTGCCGCGGCACATGGAGATCGTCTACGCGATCAACCACTTCTTCCTGGAGGAGGTGCGGCAGGCGTACCCGGGCGACGAGGACGTCGTGCGCCGCATGTCCATCATCCAGGAGGGCGACGAGCGGCGGGTGCGGATGGCGCACCTCGCGGTCGTCGGCAGCACCGCCGTCAACGGGGTCGCCGAGCTGCACACGAAGCTGCTGGCCGGCACGACGCTGCACGACTTCGCGCAGCTGTGGCCGGAGCGGTTCCACAACGTGACGAACGGGGTCACGCCGCGGCGGTTCCTGCGCATGGCCAACCCGGCGCTGTCGGAGCTGATCACCGAGATGCTCGGCGACGAGGGGTGGCTGACGGACCTGGAGCGGCTGCACGGGCTCGGCCCGCACGCCGACGACCCCGCGTTCCGCGCCGCGTGGCGGGACGTGAAGCGGCACAACAAGGCCGGGCTCGCCGCCGCGATCGAGCGGTCCACGGGCGTCCTCATCGACCCCGACGCGCTGTGCGACGTGATGATCAAGCGGTTCCACGAGTACAAGCGGCAACAGTTGAAGCTCCTGCACGTGATCACGATGATGAACCGGATCCGGGCCGACCCGCAGGCGACGTACGTGCCGCGCACGGTGCTCTTCGGCGGGAAGGCGGCGCCGGGCTACCACGCGATGAAGCTGCTCATCGAGCTGGTCAACGCGGTCGCCGGCGTGGTGAACACCGACCCGGTCGTCAGCCGGCACCTGCGGGTGGTGTTCCCGGCGGACTACAACGTGACGAAGGCGCAGTTCATCATCCCGGCCGCCGACCTGTCCGAGCAGATCTCCCTGGCCGGCAAGGAGGCGTCCGGCACCGGCAACATGAAGCTCGCCCTGAACGGCGCGCTCACCATCGGCACCCTCGACGGCGCGAACATCGAGATCCGGGACCGGGTCGGCGCGGACAACTTCTTCCTGTTCGGCATGGACACCCCGGCGGCGACGGCGCTGCGCCGGTCCGGGTACTCGCCGCGGTCGTTCTACGAGGCGGACTTCGAGCTGCGGCTCGCCGTCGACACGATCGCCTCCGGCACGTTCGCGAAGGGCGACCGCGACGTGTTCGCCCCGGTCGTCGACGCGATGCTGGGGCGCGACGAGTACATGGCGCTCGCCGACTACCGGTCCTATGTGGACTGTCAGGACACGGTCGCGGAGGCGTGGACGGATCCGGACCGGTGGACGCGGATGTCGATCCTCAACACGGCCCGGTGCGGCTTCTTCTCCTCCGACCGGACCGTCCGGGAGTACTGCGAGCAGATCTGGAAGGTGGACCCGGTCCGCGTCGGGGAAGCCTAAGCGGCCAGGGCGTCGACGATGCGCTTGGTGGCGCCGGCGAGGCCCCAGCGCTCGGCGAGGGCGAGCAGCGCGTCCGGGTCGGCGGGGGCCGACGGCAGCTTGGTGTCGACGTCGCCGAGCGGGATGGTGCGGGCGACCGCCACCACGTCGCGGGCGGCGGTGAGGTACTCGCGGCCGGCGACGATCTTCGTGCGCAGCCCCGGGGCGAAGCCGGAGGCCGGGTCGTCGAGCGCGGCGAGGATGCCGTCGAGGTCACCGTACCGGTCGACGAGGCGCGCGGCCGTCTTCTCGCCGACGCCCGCGACGCCCGGCAGGCCGTCGGAGGGGTCGCCGCGCAGCGCGGCGAAGTCGGCGTAGCCGGCGGCGGGCACCCCGTACTTGGCGTGCAGGGCGGCGTTGTCGAGGACCTCCAGCTTCGCGACGCCGCGGCCGCAGTACAGGACGGTCACCTCACGGGTGTCGTCGATGAGCTGGAAGAGGTCGCGGTCGCCGGTGGCCACCTCGACCGGGCCGGGCTCGCGGGTGGCGAGGGTGCCGATGACGTCGTCGGCCTCGTAGTCGTGGGCGCCGACGGCGGTGATGCCGAGCGCCGCCAGGAACTCCAGGATGATCGGCACCTGCGTCGACAGGGCGTCGGGGACCTCCTCGCCGCCGGCGGGGGTGAGCCGGTGCGCCTTGTAGGACGGCAGCAGCGCCACCCGCCACGCCGGCCGCCAGCTCTCGTCGAGGGCGCAGACGAGCCGGTCCGGCTGCCGGCCGCGGACCAGGGTCGAGAGCATGTCCAGGAAGCCGCGGACGGCGTTGACCGGGGTGCCGTCGGGGGCGACGGCCGCCTTCTCGGGCACGCCGAAGAACGCGCGGAAGTAGAGGCTGGCGGAGTCGACGAGCAGCAGAGGTCGGGCCACCGGGTCAGCCTAGCGAAGCACGTGCACCCGGGTGGTGGTGCCGGTCTGGCTGGTGTGTCGCTGGACCAGGTCGACCAGGTAGTGGACCATGACGAGGCCGCGCCCGCCGCGGCCGCCGGTGGGGCGCAGCCGGCCGGCCATCACGTCGGTGAGGTGGCCGAAGTCGCGGACCTCGCAGACCACCCGCTCCTCGTCGCGCCAGGTGCGCAGGGTGCCGGATCCGCCGGCGTGCATGATGCTGTTGGTGGCGAGCTCGTTGACCGCGCTCTGCAGGTCGCCGATGCGGTCCGGCGGCAGCTCCGCGTCCAGGCCGAGCTCGGCGACGGCGCGGCGGACCTTGACCAGCCCGCCGACCTCGAAGCGCAGCGTCGTGGCGCCGAACGGGGGCTCCGACAGCGGCACGTTGTAGGCCTCGGTGATGCCGTGGGGGTCGTACGCGTCGCTGGCGGACCGCGCGCCGTCCTCGATCATCGTCGGGTGCGTCGCGTAGGCGTCCTTGACCATGTGCGGGTCGAGGCGGCTGGTGTCGTAGGGGCAGAGGACCGACGCCTCGCGGCCCTGGAACGCCACGTTGATCATCGCCTCGTGCTGGACGCAGGCCGGGTACTCGTCCTCGGAGCGGCCGGACCAGATCGGCTCGCCGATCACGCGGACCCGCTTGCCCGGGTGCTCGTCCATGAACTTCGACAGCACCCACGGGATGATCCGGCCCGGGTTGCGGCCCGCCTCGTGCATGTCGGTGAACGCGACGACCTCGGCGAACGCGCCGAGCCGCTCGCGGATCAGCTGCACGTTGGCCGGCGGCGCGGCGACGGCGACGGGCTCGCCGAGGGAGACGCCCTCGTAGATGAAGTTCATCGTGCCGTCGAGGAACGTCGCGGCGTCACGGTACAGCAACGCATCATGGACGAACGGCTCGGTACGCCGGTCGCCAGCGATGGCGGCGTTGCGTGCGCTCATGCGATGCGCTGCTCGTCTCGATCGGGAAACAGTGCGATCTCAGACTTTACTCAGGCTCCGGTTGCAGACTACGCCATAGGTCCCCGACCGACACCTATCCGTTGGTGTCGACTCCGGGTGGTCGCCCGGAAACCAAACGAACGTTAAGCTTGCACACGTGTCCCAGAAGGAACAGCGACTCCGTGCCGCGCAGTCCGCCGCCACCGCGGCCGGACTCGACGCGCTCCTCATCCCACCAAGCGCTGACCTGCAGTACCTCACAGGTTACGACGCGCACGCGCTGGAGCGGCTCACCCTGCTCGTGCTGCCCGCCGACGGCGAACCGACCCTGATCGTGCCCCGCCTGGAGCGCCCGGCCGCCGAGGCAGCCGATCCCCACGGTGTACGGATCGTCGACCACGTGGACGGTTCGGACCCATACGAACTGGTGAGCGCCGCCATCGGCAAGGCCGACGCGGTCGGGCTCGGCAACCGGATGTGGGCCGAGCAGGTCCTCGCCCTGCGCGCCGCGCTGCCGTCCGCCGAGCAGCGCCTCGCCGGCGCCGTCCTGGCCGCCCTGCGGGTGCGCAAGTCGCCCGGCGAGGTCGAGGCGTTGCGCCGGGCCGGGCAGGCGATCGACGCCGTCCACACCCAGATGGGGCAGTGGCTGCGGGCCGGCCGCACCGAGAACGAGGTCGCCGCCGACATCGCCGCCGCGATCCGTGCCGCCGGGCACGCGACCGTCGAGTTCACGATCGTCGCCGCCGGGCCCAACGGGGCCAGTCCGCACCACGGCACCTCCGATCGGGTGATCGCCGCGGGTGAGCCCGTCGTCGTCGACATCGGCGGACGCATGCCCGACGGCTACTGCTCCGACTCGACCCGCACGTACTGCATCGGCGAGCCGCCCGCCGAGTTCGCCGCGTACTACCAGGTGCTGTTCGAGGCGCAGCGCGCCGCGGTCGCCGCAGTGCGGCCCGGGGTCACCGCCGAGTCCGTGGACGCGGTCGCCCGCGACCTCATCGCGGCGGCCGGCTACGGGCCGGCGTTCCTGCACCGCACCGGCCACGGCATCGGCCTGGACGGGCACGAGGAGCCCTACATCGTGGCCGGCAACGACTCCCCGCTCGAAGAGGGCATGGCGTTCTCGATCGAGCCCGGTATCTACCTCTCCGGCCGGCACGGTGCGCGCATCGAGGACATCGTCGTGTGTACGAGCAGCGGCGTCGACCGGCTCAACACGATCCCGACCGAGCTGGTGATCCTGTGAGCGGCCAGCGGAGCGGCTCGGGCCGCTCACCGGCATGGCAGGTTGGGTCGCGGCGGCGCCGGAGCGCAGCGGAGGTGGCGCTGTGAGCGGCCAGCGGAGCGGCTCGGGCCGCTCACCGGCATGGCAGGTTGGGTC
>NZ_JBFAJA010000126.1:0-31133 GCF_040654975.1 Dactylosporangium sp. NPDC050588
CCTGCTGCAGAACGTCAGCCACCCTGTCGGCCTCGGGGCCGACGCCGCGGAACACGAAGAGCGTCTCGCGCGCCGACGTTGACTCACGGCGAGCGGATCAGCCGGACCCGTTCGCCGGGCGCGCGGCGGGTGCCGCCGCCGAGGAACGCGGACTGGAACAGCACCAGGTCGGGGTCCTCGCCGCGGCGCAGGTACGCCTGGCCCTTCCCGGTCAGGGTGCTGGCGTCGGGGCGGCCGATGACGTCGAGGGAGTGCTCGGCCGGCAGGTGCAGCGCGACCTGCAGGTTGATGTTGGGCCGGATCTCCGCCGGCACCACCCCGCGCGGCGTCTGCGTGCCGATGACGAGGTGCAGGCCGAGGGACCGGCCGACGGTCGCGACGTGCACCAGACGGGTCAGGATCTCCGCCGGCAGCTGCTCCTTGAGCATCGCGAACTCGTCGATGACGACCAGCAGTCGCGGCAGCCGCGGCGGGCAGCCGGGCGGCAGGGTGCCGGCGTCGGCGCGCTGCTGGTACAGCTCCAGCTTCTCCACCCCGGCCGCCGCGAGGTACCGCTGCCGCCGGTCGAGCTCACCGGCGAGCGAGTCCAGCGCCCGCATCACCTGCCGGCCGTCGAGGTTGCTGATGCTGCCGACGGTGTGCGGCAGGTCGGCGAACGCCGCGAACGCCGCGCCGCCCTTGAAGTCGACGAGGATGAACCCGAGCTCGTCGGGGCGGTTGGCGAGGGCGAGCGCGCCGATGAGGCTCTGCAGGAACGCGGACTTGCCCCAGCCGGTCGCGCCGGCGACGAGCAGGTGCGGCCCGTGCGCGGCGATGTCGACGTTGAGCGGCCCGTCGCCGGTGCGGCCGATCGCGACCCGGGTCTGCCGTGGCCGGCGCCGCCACCGGGCGTCGAGGTCGGCCGTGCCGGCGAGGTCGAGCAGCGCCACCTCGGCCGGCATGCCACCGCCGGCGTGCTGGGTCTCCGGGTCGCGCAGCGGCGCGAGCGCCCGCCCGGCCCGCTCCGCGGCGACGGCGCTGACCTGGTCGGCGACGACCCCGTCGAGGTCCGGCTGGTGCATGCGGCGCAGCCGGACGCGTGCGGCGTCGGTGAAGTCGACGGTGATCGGGCAGCGGTACGGCAGCTGCCCCACCGCGACGACGAACACGCCGGCGTCCGGGCCGTGGGCGAGGACGTCGGCGAGCCCCGGCACGTCGAACTCGGGCAGATTGTCGACGACGACGAGCCAGTTGTGCCCGAACCGGCGCGGCTGCCCGTCGGGGCGGCGCCGGGCGGCGACGACCGCGGCCAGGGTCTCCACCTGGTGGGTGAGGGTCGCGGTGTCCACGCCGACGCGGGCGAGCGGGCCGGTGTCGGGGCGGGCGTGCGGCAGCCACCGCACCCAGTCCCAGGCGGCGGCGGCCCCCGTGTCGTCGGCCGCGTCGCCGGATCGGGTCAGCACGGCGACGCTGAGGTCGGCGGGGCCGCTCTGCACGACCGCCTGCAGCAGCAGCCACCGGGCCAGGGCGCGGGCCTGCGCGCGCGGGCCGGCGATCCCGACGGTGCCGGCCGTGCCGAGGTCGGCGAGGACCGGCACCTGTGGCTGCACCGGCTGCTGCACCGGCGGCGAGTCCGTTGAGGCGGACGGGTCGCGGACCGTGATCCGGCTCGGCTGGTCGGCCACGCCGATGCGCAGCCGCAGGAAGTCGTCGTGGGTCGGGCGGCGCTGCCACAGCCGCGCGTCGTGGTGCTGGGCGAGCAGGACGGTGCCGGCGACGTCCGGCGACTGCTCCAGCAGCCGTTGCCGTTCCTCGGCGAGCAGCGCGGTCAGCTCGGCCTGCCGGTCGTCGCTGGCGGTGCGGAACCGCTGCTGCTCCCGCCGGCTGTCGCTGCGCCCGCGCCACCACGTCCAGGCGCCGGTGGCCAGCAGCGTCACGGTGCTCACGCCGGAGAACAGCAGGAACATCGCGTTGTGCCACACGAGGAACGCGACCACGCCGAGGACGAGGCCGCCCGCGGCGCCGATGCCGACGGCGGCGGTCCCGCCGCGGCGCTCGTCGGGGCGGCGCGGCAGGTCGACGGTGACCACCGGCGCGGCCGGCACGAACCGGTGCGGCCGGGTCACCCGCAGCGTGCCGTCCGGCAGGGGCTGCGCCGTGCCCAGGACATCCGCCGCCGGGGCATCATCCAGGACCAGCTCGTTGCGGCCGATCCGCACGACCGCGCCGGGGGAGAGCATGACCGGGCCGGTGAGCCTGGCACCGTCGAGGGTGGTGCCGTTGGACGAGCCGGTGTCGGACACCTCGACCCCGCCGGGCCCGACCCGCAGCGCGGCGTGCCGGCGGCTGATCCCGGTGCCGGTCAGCTGCACGTCGTTGTCGGCGGTCCGCCCGATCGTGACGGTGCCCGTGCCGGGCAGCGCGAACACGACCCCGGCGTCGGGCCCGGCGACCACCCGCAACCGCCGGGCGCCGGCCTGCCCGGTCGCCGGCGTGGGCGTGCCCGGACCGGTGCCGAGGGTGACGTGCAGGACGGCGCCGGCTCGTACATCCGCATCCACCAGCGACGCGTCGGCGTCGAGGGGGCCGGCGGCCGTCGCCACCCCGACCCCGCCGGGCGTCGCGAAGTGCGCCGCCAGGGCCCGGGCCAGGTCCTCGACCCGCGCGTCCGGCTGCACCTCCGCGTGCAGCTCGTGGGCCGAACCGGACAACATCACCGTGACCGGGAACCGCACGCGTTTGCCCCCTCCAGAACCGTTGCGCTGAGGAAACTCGACGATCTCCACCGCGCGCAACGGTCCTCCGGTCAGTCCGGTCCGCCGTTCGTTGCGCCGCGGCCGTGTTCAACCGAGGTGCGGCCGCCGGTCGAACATGCCGGCGGGCGGTAGCTCGGCGGCCTTGCCGCCTACCTGAACCGTTGACTTGCGTTGCCGAACAGGCCGAGACTGCCGGAGCCGGCAGGACAGGGGCGACGGCGACGGGGGCGGCGATGAGCGGCGACGAACGGATCGAACGGATCGAACGGGCCAGGGACAGCTACGCGCGGGCGGTGTACGGCGGCGACCCGGGCGGGCTGGACGGTGCCGAACGAGGACTGGACGCGGTCGAGGCCGACACGGCGCTGGCGCGCGGCCTGATCCTGCACGCGCGGTATCAGAGCGCCGCCGCCGACACCGGTGCGCCGCCCGCCGAGGACCCCGCCGAGCTGCGGCTGTTCGAGCGGGCGCTCGAGCTGTACCGGACGCTGGGGGACACCCGCGGCGAGGCCGAGGCGCTGTTCTGGGTCGGCTGCGTGCACCAGTTCATCCGGCACGACGACGAGGTCGCGGTGCCGTTCCTGGAGCGGTCCCGCCTGCTGGCGGAGCGGACCGGCGACAAGCCGACCTGGTCGGAGGCGCTGCGGCACCTGGGCATCGCGGCGCACCGGGCCGGCCGGCTGGACGAGGCACGCGAGCGGCTGGAGGAGTCCTCCCGCCTGCGCCGCGAGATCGGGGCCCTGCCGGGCGTGGCCTCCAACATGATCGGGCTGGCCTACATCGCCGCCGCCCAGGACCGCCGCGAGGACGCGCTCGCCACCCTCGACGAGGCACACGCCCTCGCTGACGCGCACGGCGCCCACGCCATCGTCCGTCACATCGAGCAGGCCCGGGCGCGGTTCTGACGTGCTGACCGGGCGGGCCGGCCGGGCTGGCCGGCCCGCCCGAAGCGTTCACGCAGGTGGTCGACCTGCGTCAGGGCGGGACCCGCGCCGTGACCACCGCGTGGCGGTCAGCAGCGTGGCACGCCGGGGATGAAGCCGTCGTAGCCGGTGAGGACGTAGGCGTCGGCGATGAACCGGCCGGAGCCGATCCGGTCCCAGATGTTGCTGGTGCCGTACGTGCCGTCGACCGTCGTGCCCGTCGTCTGGCAGCCGATCGTCACGGCGGCCCCGTCGGCGACCGTGTCGACGGGGGCGTAGTTCGTGCCGGGTCCGGACCGCACGGTCAGCGGTGTGCCGGAGGTGTTCACCGTGCCGTTCGCGGAGCCGGACGGGCACCCGTTGTCGCTGGTGTAGTTCTTCGTGCCCCAGTACAGCGCCTGCGTGCCGTTGAATTTGATCTTCACGGCGGTGCCTCCGGAGCGCTGCTCGTAGTGCAGGTGGGGTCCGGTCGAGCCGCCGGTCGTGCCGACGTAACCGATGACCTGGCCGTAGCGGACGGTCTGGCCGACGGACACGTTGAAGCGGCTCAGGTGGGCGTAGTAGGTGGTGTACCCGCCGCCGTGGTCGATCCGCACGTACTTGCCGTAACTGGTGTTGCCGAGGTCGGTCACCCGGTCGACGGTGCCGGACGCGCTGGCCACGACGGGGTCGCCGTCGTCGTTGGCGCGGTTGAAGTCGATGGCGTTGGCGGGGCTGTGGTCGGAGCGGGTCTGACCCGACCACACCTGGCCGCACGGGAACGGGACCTTGAACGTGGGCGCCGCGAGCGCGGCGGTCACCGGGACGATCGCGGCGGCGGCACCCACCATGACGGTGAAGGCGCGGATCATTGCGCGCCGGGACGGACGCAGATTCACCATGCGCCACACAATATCGTCAGATATCTATGAATACACCTAAAGGTTTTGGCAAGACATGAGCCACAACCATCGGTTGTACGTGTTTACGGTGTACCGGTGGACACGGAGGGGCTGCGGTCGTTCGTCCGGGCGGCCGAGCTCGGGCAGCTGCGGCACGCGGCACTCGAGCTGGGGGTGACGCAGCAGGCGGTCTCGAAGCGGATCGCCGTGCTGGAGCGGGAGCTGGGCGTACGGCTGTTCGACCGCACCGCCCGCGGCGTGGAGCTGACGCCCGACGGGCAGGCGTTCCTGCCGCACGCCCGGGGGATCGTCACGGCGGTCGAGCGGGCCGTCACCGCCGTCAGGCCCGGCTTCCGGGCGCTGCGGATCGACGTCCTCGGGCTGCGCAGCGCGCAGGCGGTGGTGCTGCACGAGTACTGGCGGTCGCACCCCGGCTACTGGCGGTCGCACCCCGGCACGAACCTCGACGTGGTGACGCTGCGCGTCAACGACCCGCGGACGGCGGCCGCCGCCGTCGCGGCCGGTGACGTGGACGCCTCGTTCCGGACCGTCACCGAGCCCGGCACGCTGCCGCGCGAGCTACGGATGATCCACGCGTTCGACTCGCCGCTGGAGCTGCTCACCGGGCCGCGGCACCCGCTCGCCGCGGCGCGGGAGCTGACGCCGGAGCAGCTGCGCGGGCACCGGATCTGGGTGCCGGGCATCGCGCCGCGCAGCGAGTGGGCCGACTTCTACGACCAGCTGACCACCGCCTTCGACCTGCGCCTGGACGCGGCGGGACCACACTTCGGCGACGAGGTCCTCCTGGACGTCCTCGCCGGGTCCGCGGACGTCGCCACACTCGTCGGCTCGCGCGACCGGTACATCTGGCCGACCGGCCACGACCTGCGCCGCATCCCCATCGTGGACCCCGCGATCGTCTACCCGATCTCGCTCATCCTGCCGCGGACCAACCCGCACCCGGGGCTCCGCGGGATCGTCTCGCACCTCGACACCCTGCCGAAGCCCGCCGCGCCGCTCTGGCGACCGTCATGGACCGTGGAAGGACCATCACATGCCCGATGACCTGCTCATGCGCATCCGCAGCGCGGAGTTCCAGGCGATGTCCGAGCGGGTGCTGCGGGTCACCGAGCTCACCTCCCGCCTGAACGTCCTGCCGTTCGACGACGAGCGGGGCAAGGCGGCGCTCCTCGGACAGATCCTCGGCCGGCCGCTGCCCGCGAAGGTGACGATCTACCCGCCGTTCTACACCGACCACGGCCTGCGCCTGGAGCTCGCCGAGCGGGTGTTCATCAACCAGAACTGCACGTTCCTCGACTACGCCGGCATCCGGCTCGGCGAGCGCGTGATGATCGGCCCGAAGGCCACGTTCATCACCGTCGGCCACCCCGTCGACCCCGCGCCGCGCCGGGAGTGGCTCACCGGCGCGCCGATCGACGTGGCCGAGAACGTCTGGATCGGCGCCGGCGCCACGATCCTGCCCGGCGTCACCATCGGCCGCGACGCCGTCATCGCCGCCGGCGCCGTCGTGGCCGACGACGTCCCGGCGGCGACGCTGGTGACCGGCCCGAAGGCCACCGTGCGCCGGCAGTGGCAGGGCTGAGACGTGTTCCGCCGCGCTACGCCCCCGGCTTTCGCGCGGCGACGGCGGTGGGCGCCGACGCGGCCGAGCCGGGCTCCATCGACGACCGGACCGTACGCAGGTTCGTGCGGACCGCGACGCTGAGCATGAACACGCCGCACACGGCCTGCTCGACACGCAGCCAGGCCGGGAACGCGTTCGGCCAGGCAACGACGCCGACAATGGCCGCCAGCACCACGATCGAGATGATGCGCAGCCGGCGGAACGAGCCCCGATCGCCGGCGGCCGCGCGGCGGGCCAGGAAGAGCAGCACCGCCGCGCTCGCCGCGACCAGCGGCGTGCGGATCCAGACGGCCGAGGTGACGAGCGCCGGGTCGTGACCCATCACCACCGCGGCGACGACGGTGGACAGGCTGATCGTCAGGAATGCCGCCAGCAGCTTGACGACGGTGTGCAGGTGGTCGTTTCTCATGCCGCCCAGCCTGCTTTCCCGGGGCGGGGCGAGGCATCGCCGCGCGGGTAGAAGTCGTCTCTCCACCCGCGGGTGGAGACGCGCCTCTACCGACGGGCCGATGCCGGCACGGCGGCACCCGTTTAGGGTCGAAGCGTGCAGACGGAGGATCCCGCGTTGACCCGTCTCCGGGTCGTACGGTGGATGCAGTTGCTGACGCCGCTGATGCTGGCGTGGTTCGTGTGGGCCGCGGCCACCGCCGATCCCGGATTCGGGCTGACCGGGAAGCGGCTGATCGTGGTGCTGGCCACCGCCGTGTTCGTGACCGGGGTGTTCGGCCGCAACGCGACCACCGAGCTGCCGGTCCGCCCGGCGCATGTGGTCTTCGTCGGGGCGATGCTCGTCAGCTCGGTGGCGCTGGTGGCGGTGCAGCCGAGCGGTCCGGGCTCGGTGGCGGTGCTGGTCGCGGTGCTGTGCGCGGCGACCGCGCTGATGCCCGTGCGGGTGGCCGTCCCGGCGTTGATCGTGGCGTTCGTGGTGCTGGAGATGGTGGCCTCGATCACCGGGCAGGACTTCGGCTTCCTGGCCGTGCTCGCCGGGTTCGCCGTGCTGTTCGGCCTGCTGTACCTGGCGTTCCGGCTGGCCGAGTCGCAGCGGGAGACCAAGCGGCTGCTCGCCCAGCTGGAAGCGGGCCAGGCGGCGCTGGCCGAGGCGGCCGGGTTGGCCGAGCGGCAGTGGCTGGCCCGGGAGATGCACGACGTGCTCGCCCACTCGCTGTCCGGGCTGCTGCTGCACCTGGAGGGGGCACGGATGCTGATCACCGAGGATCCGACCGACCCGCGCGTGCCTGTCGCCGTCGACCGCGCCCATCACCTCGCCCGCACCGGCCTGGAGGAAGCGCGCCGGGCCATCGGCACGCTGCGCGACGACGACCTGCCCGGACCCGACCGGCTCGCCGCACTGGCCGAGCAGTTCACCCGCGACCAGGCCGTGCCGTGCGACTTCGCGGTGTCCGGCGAGCCGCACCCGCTGAAACCGGAGGCCCGGCTGGCCCTCTACCGGGTGGCGCAGGAGGCGCTGACCAACGTGACCAGGCACGCGTCGCCGACGCGGGTCTCACTGCGGCTCGCCTACGAGTCGACGGACACCCGCCTGACCGTGGAGGACTTCGCCGCCCGCCCGCCGGTGATCCCGGCCGAGACCGACGGCTACGGGCTCACCGGGATGCGCGAACGGGCCGAACTGCTCGGCGGCACCCTCAGCGCGGGCGCCACCGGCCACGGGTTCCGGGTCGAGCTGGTGGTGCCGGCATGATCCGGGTGCTCATCGCCGACGACCAGCGGGTGGTCCGCGAAGGGCTGAGCATGGTGCTCGGGTTGATGAAGGGCTTCGAGGTGGTCGGCACGGCCGCCGACGGCGACGAGGCGGTCACGCTCGCCCGGACCCTGCGACCCGATGTCGTGCTCATGGACCTGCGGATGCCCCGCTGCGACGGGATCGAGGCCACCCGCCGCCTGCGCACCGAGGCGCCCGAGGTCAAGGTGGTCGTGCTGACCACGTACTCGGACGACCGGTCGGTGCTGGACGCGTTCCGGGCCGGCGCCCGCGGCTACCTGACCAAGGACGCCGGCGGTGCACAGATCCACGAGGCGCTGCAACAGGTCCTGGACAACCATGCCGCCATCGACCCGGCCGTGCAACGGCACCTCATCGACGCGATCGCCACCGCGCCGCCGCCACGGCCGGCGTTCCCGGACGGTCTCACGCCCCGCGAGGCCGAGGTGCTGTCGCTGATGGCCGGCGGCCTGTCCAACGCCGAGATCGCCGCCCACCTGGTCGTCAGCGAAGGCACCGTGAAGACCCACGTCAACCACCTGTTCACGAAGATCGGCGCCCGCGACCGCGCCCAGGCCGTCACGTACGCCTTCCGCCACGGCCTGAACGCGTCATGAACCATCCCTGAACGGGCCGTCGGCCGGGTCAGAAGACGTAGAAGCAGTAGTCGAAGCGGCGGCCTCGGTCGTAGATGGCACGCAGCCAGGGCTGCCTGACCTCGGGCAGGCGGGCCAGCACGTCGAGGAAGATCCGCCCGTCCGGCTCGAGCCGGACACCGGGGAACAGCGGCGGCAGCGCCTCCGGCGGGATCGGAACCGACAGCCCGACCGGCTTGACGTCGCGGTGGAACGCGAGGTGCCGCCATGCGTCCCAGGCCAGCGGGACCGGCTTCACCGGCCGGGCCACCGGCCAGTGTTCGCCGGTCTGCGGATGCTCCGGGACGAGGGCGAGATGGCCGTCGGCGGCCGAAAGGCCGGGTCCGGCCAGGACCAGGGTGCGCTCGGGCCGCGCGCTGACCGGGCCGACGAGACGGTCGAGGGTGGGCCGGAAGATTTCGGCGACCCGGTGATCCGGGATCAGGATCGGGTCGCCGCCCGAGGCGGCCAGCAGGTGCGCCAGCGCCGAGGCGATGGCGGCCGCCCACATCGGGTGCCAGCCGCCGTCCGGTTCGGACGGCGGGATGCCGGGCCGCTGGTCGATCAGGTCATTCCAGTCGAGCACCGGGTGCGGACCGGGACCCTCCTCGATCACGTGGGTCGTCAGCGGCTCCAGCCACACCGCCTGCCACAGGCCGCAGTCGTCGATCCGGGTGGCCACCGGCGTGCCACAGGTGACGCAGACCATGTTGGGTTCGCTGCCGTCGAGGCCGCAGCATGCGGAGTCGCCCACCAGCGCCGGATCGATGAAGACGCCGCGGACGTCCCCCGGGGCGAGCAGCACCTGGCCGGCCGGTCCGTCGGAGATGGCGAACCTCGGCGCGTACCAGCCGAGGGCCTCGGCCTCACCAGCTTCGAGCTCGGCCCACCGGCGTCCCGGCGAGCCGGAGGGCAGCGGATCCATCGCGAATGTGCCGGGTTCCAGCACCGGGTCGAGTGAACCCGGCCCGTTGCCGTACTTCTGATACGTGTGGACGGGAAGCGCCACTCTTGACACCGGAACCGTCAGCGCGGCTCCGCAGGTCCGGCAGCCGTGAATCGTCATGTGACCGGCTCCCTCGCTGCGTCGGAGGACCGGTCTTCTCGGTCAGCGGGCGTCACGGCGTGAGGTTACCGATCCGATCTCGAGGATGCCCGGCCACGGAGTTGATGCGCCTCTGTGTTCCGAGGTCGCCGGCGGGAACTTCAAGCGGCTCGGTGCCTCAGTCGTCCTCGATGTATCCGGTGGCGGGGTCGACCTGGGCCAGGAAGCCGCGGATGTGCGCCCTGTGCTCGTCGAGTGACAGGTTCGGGGTGGGGCTCACGCCGAAGCCGTAGCCGGGGTTCGGGCCGCTCAGCCACGCGTAGTCGGTGCCGCCGGAGTCGTTCGGGGTGAGGGCGAAAAGCTCTCCGTCAACTTCGAGCGTGAGTGAAGTCGCACCTTCGGTCACGGGGCACACGCCGGGCACGGCATCCGGATCGCCGTCGCCGCTGTCTGGGTAGATCGCCTGCACGCGACCATCTTCCCGCGCCCGGCGTTCCTGCTTTAAACCGGCCGGAAGCGGGAAGACAGCGGATCTCCGGCGTCGAAGGGAGACGGCAGTGGCCAAGCGACGCAAGCTCGTCCGCACCTCACCCGATCGCGTCTTCGCGGTCCTGGCCGACGGCTGGATGTATGCCAGCTGGGTGGTCGGTGCGTCCCACATCAGGGACGTCGACGAGGGCTGGCCCGCGGTCGGGACCCGCCTGCACCACCAGGTCGGGCCGTGGCCGCTGCACATCACCGACGTGACCTCGGTGCGGGCGGTGGTCCCGGGCCAGATGCTCGAGCTGCACGCCCGGGCGTGGCCGATCGGCGCGGCGACGGTGCGGCTGGACCTCGAACCGGTCGAGGGAGGCACCCGGGTGACCCTGGTGTACGAGCTGACTGAGGGCATCGGCCGGCACCTCCCGCGCCGGGTCCAGACGGCGCTGCTCGGCCCGCGCAGCGCCGAGATGCTCTCCCGGCTGGCCGACATCGCCCTCCGGCGGCGGATCCCGGCCGTCTACTGACCTGGCTGCAGCGTCAGCTCTAGGGATCAGGCGCACGATGTGTCAAGATCATGCCCGTGGCCTGGCCACCGGCGCCGGCGGCAGCCTCACCGCCTACGCGTCAGCGGCCGGCGCGGACCCGGGCCCGTCGACGCCGGTCCTGCAGTGCCGCTGCTGCGGTGCGGTGCCGGCCGCGGACACCAAGTTCCGCGCCGTCCGGTCCGTGCTGATCTGGATCGGCTACACCCGGGCCCCGGGCCCGTTCTGCCGCGACTGCGGCACCGCCGTCTTCCGAGACCTCCAGCAGAAGATGTTCACGTTCGGCTGGTACGGCATCCTGCTGGGACGTGCCCGGCGCGAGTGACGTCGTCGCGTCCGGGGACCGGGTCGTCTGTCTCGGGGACAAGGACAGCGATCCGGCGACCGCGGTCAACGTCGCGAAGGCCGGTGACTGCGTCATCACGCCGAACCCCCGCGACGCGTTCCGGCACGACTGCGGCGACCCGAAGGCCGAGTACGTCGTCCTGCGGCGCAAGACCGAGGCCCCCGTCGAGGACGGCTGCTCCGACGTGCCCGGCACCGCGAAGTCGTTCTCCATCAACTGGGAGTCGTCCCTGGAGCGGACCGGGCGGAACCTCGGCAGCAGCGCAAGGCCGACGACGTGCTGCTGTGCCTCGGGATCAACCCGGCCGTCGTCGCCGCCCAGTCGTCGGCCGCGGCGGCCCGGTCGGACTGCCGGTTCCTCGACGACGCCGCGATGGGTGCGGCCGTCACCCGCGCCGCCGGGAAGACGCACACGGTGACGCAGCACCTGGAGGGCAAGGACGCATCGTACGGCTGCGAATACCGGTTCGGCAGCGTCAAGGACCGCGTGATGGTGCGGTACACGAAGATCCGGTGGGACCCCGCGCAGGCGCAGGTGTTCACCCTCGACGGGCTGCGGGCCTACTACAGTCCGGGCGAGGGCGACCGTGCGGTCGGCGTGGAGATCGGCGGCGGCGTGTTCAGCGTCGTCGTGTGGATGTCGGACCCGAGCGACGCGTTCAGCAAGAAGGTCGCCATCGAGGTGTTCCGCGCCGCCCGCCCGAAGGTCGCCTAACCGCCGGGCGCCAGCAACGGAGCCATCCGGGCGACGAGCCACCGGGCGCCGTCGGCGGAGAAGTGCAGGCCGTCGACGCGCAGCAGGACGCCGTCGACGATGGGGCGGCAGGTGCCGCCCGGGCACACCGACTCCTGCAGCGCCGCCAGGGTCACGCCCGGCACCTCGTCCCGGACCGCGGCGTAGATCCGGTTCGTGGCCTCGGTCAGCGGGTCCGGCGCCGCGGTGCACGCCGGCGGGGCCGGGTCACGCAGGCAGTCCGGGCCCGCCGGGACGAGCGGCAGGACGGCGACGAGCACCAGCTTCGCCCCCGCGCGCGTCACGGTCTGCGCGAACGCCCGCAGGTGCTCGTGGACGTCGGCCCTCCAGCGGCTCGACAGGGGCTCGACCCGCTCGCCGGACGGGGTGAGATGCGTGACGAGCTCCCACCGGGAGTACGCGATGACCAGATCGGGACGGTGCTCGTCGAGGAGCCGCCGGATGCGGGCCGGCGTCTGCGCCGCGCACTGCCGCATGAACGGCTTCGGCTGGGCGCCGTCGGTGTTGAGCAGGCCGGTGAGCCCGCAGCCGTTGTGGGCGGCGAGCACGTAACCCCAGCCGTTGCGGGCGGCGAGGTCGGCGATGCCGGGGTCGAGCGACCGGGCGATCGAGTCGCCGACGACGGCGACGGTACGGCCGGTCCCTTCGGGCCGGGTCCGGACGCAGATCGACGTCGTGTCGGGGCAGATCGCCCCGGTCGCGGAGCCGGCGGCGACCGCGTGCCCGCCGGCGGTCCGCGCGGCGTCGACCTGCTGGGCCTGGTAGCCGGTCGCGTAGGTGGTGGCGGTGACCGCCAGCGTCGCGCAGGCGGCGAGGGCCGCCACGGCCGCCGTGACGAACCTCGTCCCGGTCCGGCAGACGGCTCGGGGCCGCCCGCGCAGGACCGGGCGCTCGACGAGCAGGTATGAGCCGGTCGCGAGCAGCAGGGTGACGGCCACGGCGACGGCGGCGGTCCCGGCACCGGACAGGTGCCAGGGCAGCGCGTGCGGCGTGAAGGCGATGACCGGCACGTGCCACAGGTAGATGCCGTAGGAGATGCGGCCGGTGCCGCGCAGCGGCGCGGTGGCGAGCAGGCGGGCGACGGGCGTGTCGGGGGCGCTCTCGACACCCCAGATGAGGGCGGCGAAGACGACCGATGCCAGCGCCGCGCCGCCGCGGTAGTAGAACGGTGCCGCGTCGTGGACGAGCAGCATCAGCCCGGCGCAGGCGGCGAGCGCGAACGGCGTGACCAGCCGCGCGGTGCCGGCGCGCCGCGCGACGAGCGCCAGGGCCGCGCCGATGAGGAGCTCCTGGGCGCGGGCGTCGGTGCCCGCGTAGGCGCGGATCGGGTTGCCCGGGTCGTAGGTGACGGCCATGATCAGTGCGCTGGCGGCGGCCGGCACGGCCAGCAGCGCAGCGACCGTGGCGGGGCGGGGGCGGCGCCGGTAGACCGGCAGCAGCACCAGCGGCCACAGCAGGTACCACTGCTCCTCGACCGCCAGCGACCACATGTGCCGCAGCGGTGACGGCGCGGCGGTCTGCGTGAAGTACGACAGCGGCGCGGTGATGTCCTGCCAGTTGGCGTAGTAGCAGAGGGCGGCGATGAGGTCGCCCCTGCGGTCGGCCCACAGCCCGGCGGGCTCCCAGTGGCGGACGGCGACGGCGACCGCGGCGAGCATCAGCAGCAGCGCCGGCAGCAGGCGCCGGCCGCGCCGGATCCAGAACGCGACGACGTCGACGGGACCGTTGCGGGCCTCTCGCAGGAGCAGGCCGGTGATGAGATAGCCGGAGAGGACGAAGAACAGGTCCACGCCGAGGAACCCGCCCGGCAGCAGGCGCGGGTCGAGGTGGTAGGCGACGACGGCGGCGACCGCGACGGCGCGGAGGCCGTCGAGGGCGGGCCGCCGGTCCGTCACCGCGGTCCGCTCAGCGCGTGCAGGATCACCTGTACCGCGCGGTCGATCGCGGTCGCGCAGTCGTCGAAGGCGTCCAGGGTCCGGTCCGGGTCGGGGATGTCGTCGGGCGCCACGCCGGAGCCGGTCGCGCACCGGGTGCGCCCGCGGCGGCGCACCGCGGCGGCGACCCGCTGCTGTGCCAGCGCGACCGGATCCTCGGCAAGGTCCGGGTCGGCCTCGTGTTCACCGCCGCCGCCGTCCGGCGGGGCGAGGCGGGCGAACTCGTTGATGGTGAACGTGCGGCGGACGGCGGCGGGGTGCAGCGCGAGGACGTCGTCGCGTTCGCGGACGGTGGCGGTGAGCACGAGGTCGGCCCCGCGGATCGCGGCGGCGGTCAGCCGGCTGGTCGTGAACGCCGCGGGCGAGGCGCCCCGGGCCGTGAGGACCTGCGCGGTGTACGGGTGCATCGGCTGGCGGTCACGCCCGCGGGTGCCGGCACTGTGGACGTGGAAGCGGTGGGACAGCGCCGGCGGCCACTCGGTGATGGCGCGCAGCGTCAGGTGCTCGGCGAGGACCGAGCGGCAGAGGTTGCCGACGCAGACGTACAGGATGCGGAACTGGCGGTCGGTGGCGGTGATGCTGGTGTTCACAGCCGGATGGCGATCTTCTCGCGCAGGCCGGTGAGGCGTCCGGCGAGCGTGCCGACGGAGGTGGCGGCGTGCCCGGCGGAGTAGGCGTCGTAGTAGTTGTAGGCGTCCTCGGTGTGCCGCGGCGTCATGTTCAGGATGAAGCCGAGCACGTCGACCTCGGCGCGGCGCAGCGCCGCGGTCGCCTTGCCGACCTGGTCCCGGCGGGTGTGGCCGTGGCGGACGACGAAGATCGCGCCGTCGCTGAGGGCGGACAGGACGATGGCGTCGGCGACGGGCAGGACCGGCGGGGTGTCGATGATGACCATGTCGTACCGGGAGCGCAGTTCGTCCAGCAGCCGCCGCATGTGGTTGGAGCCGATGAGCTTGCTCGGGTTGGGCGGGACCGGGCCGCTGGCCAGCACGGAGAGGGACGTGTCGCCCCACGGCTGGATGACGTCGTCGAGCTCCGCCTGGCCGATCAGGACGCTGGTGAGGCCGGCGCCGGACGGCACGCCGAGGTAGCCGGCGGCCTGCGGGCGGCGGAGGTCCGCGTCGATGAGCAGGACGGAGCGGCCGGACTCGGCGATCGACAGGGCCAGGTTGCACGACGTGACGGACTTGCCCTCGGCGGGCACGGAGCTGGTGACCACGACGACCTTGGTGCGCTGGTCGGCGTCCATGAACTGCATGCTGGTCTGCACCTGGCGGTACGCCTCGACCTGACGGCCGCTGGAGTCCTCCAAGGTGACGGCGGCGATGCCGGCCTGGTCCGGGTTGCGCGGGATCACGCCGAGCAGCGACGTGCCGGTGATCTCCTCTGCCTGCTCGGTGGTCTTGATCGAGGTGTCCATGGCGTGCCGGACGGTGGCGAGGGCCGCGCCGGCCAGCAGCCCGGCGAGCGTCGCCAGCGCCAGGTTGCGCAGCGGCCGCGGTGAGACCGGCACGCCGGGCAGGTCCGCGGGGCTGACCACGCTGACGTGCACGGGTGAGGGGCTGCCGTCGGGGGTCGCCTCGAGGGTCGGGACGAGCCGGATGAACTCGTCGGCGACGGCGTCGGTGATGCGCTGCGCCTGCTGCGGCGAGGTGTCGGTGACGCGGATGGTCAGCAGCACGGTGTCCTCGAGCGTGTCGGTGCTGACCCGCGCGGCGAGGGCGTCCGGCGTGACGGCCAGGTCGAGCTTGTCGATGACGCTGCGCATGACCCGCTTGTCGCGCACGATCACCGAGTACGACTTCACCTTCTGCTGGGACAGCAGGTCGGCCTGGTACGCCTTCGCCGCGTCGCCGCCGTCGGCCCACGCGGACACGAACAGCGTGGTCCGGGCCTCGTACCAGGGTGTCTGGCGGGCCGTGAGCACCATGCCGACGGCGATCGCGGCCAGGACGGTGGCGACCACGGACTTCCAGCGCTCGCGCAGCAGCGGCAGGATCGAGCGGAGCTCCAAGGCCGGGCCTCTTTCGGGTTGCATCGTGTGCGGGACGGTGTGCGGGCGGTCAGCGCACGCGCTGGGCCGCCGGTGCGGTCGGTGTGGGTACGCTCAGCAGCAGGCACACTGCGGTGGTGCCGGTGAGTCCCGCGATGCCGAGCCCGGCGGTGGCCGGCAGCTGACCGGCGCGCACCAGCAGGGCGAGGCCGCCGCAGAGGGCCGCGCCGGTGGCGAGCGCCGCGGCGACCTGCGCCGCCGACAGGCCGAGCAGCCGCAGCCGGTGGGAGGTGTGGTCGGCGCCGCCCTGCCGCCAGGACCGGCCGGCGCGGCGGCGCGCCACCACGACCAGCGCGGTGTCGACGACGGCGATGAGGGCGAGCAGCAGCGGCACCGCCAGCGTGCCGGGGGAGCGGTCGGGTGCGGCGACGACGGTGCCGGTCGCGATGAGGAAGCCGACGAACAGCGAACCGGCGTCGCCGAGGAAGATGCGGGCCGGCGGCCGGTTGTGCCACAGGAACCCGACGCAGGCGCCGCCGAGGCACCACCACAGCGCCTCGCGGCCGGAGCCGGTGGCGGCGACGCCGAGCAGCACGGCGGTGACGGCGGCGGTCGCGGCGGCGGCGCCGTCCATGTTGTCCAGCAGGTTGAAGGAGTTGGTCAGCAGCACGATCCACGCCACGGTGAGCGCGACGTCGAGCCAGTGCTGTCCGGTGACCGGCACGGTGTGCCCGGCGAGTGCGACGAGACCGGCCGCGCCCGCCTCGACGACCAGTCGGGTGTTGACGCTCAGCGGTGCCAGGTCGTCGATGAGGCCCAGGGTGCCCACGGCGGCGGCCGCGACGGCCAGCAGCAGGGCCGCGGCGGGCGCGGGCCCGCGCGCGACCAGGAACAGCGCCGGTGCGAGGGTCGCCGCGGCCACGGCGAGGCCGCCGAGGTAGGGCGTCGGTGCGGCGTGGGCCTTGTGGCCGCCGGGACGGTCGACGATGCCGGTGCGCACGGCCGTGCGCCGGCACACCGCGGTGAGGACGGCGGCCAGCGGGACCGCGGCGAGTCCCGCGAGGACCGGTGCGGCCAACCAGGGCGGGTTCACGACGCGACCAGCTGCCCTTGCGGGACCGGTGCGGCGGCCTCGGCCCGCGCCTCGGCGATCGCCGCGGCCAGCACGTCGTGCAGCGTGTGACGCGGGGCCCAGCCGGTCAGCTCCCGCAGCCGCCGGGTGTCGGGCACCCGGCGGTGCATGTCCTCGAACCCCGAGCCGTAGGCCTCGTGGTACGGGACCAGTTCGATCGGTGACGGGCTCCCGGCGGCGGCGACGACGAGGTCGGCGAGCCGGCGGATGCTGATCTCGTCGGAGGCGCCGATGTTGACGGTCTGCCCGATCGCGGCCGGCGTGGCGAGCAGCCGCAGCAGCGCGTCGACGACGTCCGCGACGTGGACGAAGCAGCGGGTCTGCTCGCCGGTGCCGTAGACGGTGAGGGGGTGGCCGGCGACCGCCTGCCTGGCGAGGCGCGGGATGACCATGCCGTAGGCGGCGCTCTGCCGCGGCCCGACGGTGTTGAACAGCCGGGCGATGATCGTGGGCAGGCCGCGCTCGCGGTGGTAGGCGTTGAGCAGGATCTCGTCGACGGCCTTGGCGGTGCTGTACGCCCAGCGGACGACCGACGGTGAGCCGAGGATGCGGTCGGCGTCCTCGGGCAGCGGCCCGGTGCTGTTCTTGCCGTAGATCTCCGAGGAACTGGTCAGCAGGACGGCGCGGCGGTGGCGCCAGGCGGCCTCGACGACGTTCTCGCAGCCGCGGAGGTTCGTGGTCAGCGAGGCCAGGGGCTGCTCGACGATCAGCCGGACGCCGACCGCGGCGGCGAGGTGCACGACGACGTCGCACTGGCGCACGAGGTCCTCGACGACGAGCTCGTCGAGGACGGAACCCTGCACGACGCGCAGGCCCGGGTGGCCTTCGACGCCGGCCAGGTTGGCGCGGCGGCCGCTGGAGAAGTTGTCCAGGACGACGACCCGGTCGCCGCGGTGCAGCAGCGCCTCGACGAGGTGCGAACCGATGAAGCCGGCGCCGCCGGTGACGAGGTAGGTCTGCGGCTGCGGCGTCGTCCCAGGCACGATCGGTGGCCTCCAATGGCGGTGGGATGGTGTGCAGCGGATGCGGCTCTTGCCGCACGAATCTATCGAATTCCGGCAAAGCGGTTTGCAGAACACGAAAAATCGTTTTATAGCCATATTGAGGCCATATGGTGGTGCCGTGGAAGATGAAACGTCGGCAGGGGGCGCGGCGACGCTCACCGCCGCACCCGCGCACGTGTCCACGCCCGCGGGTGCGGGACTGCGGGTCTGCATCGTGATCGGGCAGCTGGGCCTGGGCGGCACCGAGAAGCAGATCGTCATGCTCGCCGACGGGCTCCAGCGGCGGGGGAGCGACGTCACCGTCGTGGTCCTGACGGGCGAGGGGCCACGCTCGGCGGCGCTGCGCGAGGCCGGCGTGCGGACCGTCTATCTCGGCTGGACCCCCCGGCCGGGCTGGCGGGCCGTGCTCTGCCTGCTCGCCACGTTCGCCCGGCTCACCCGCTTCCTGCGCGAGACCCGCCCCGGGCTCGTGCACGCGTTCCTGTTCCACAGCTACGTCATGGCGGCGCCCGCGGCCCGCATCGCGCGCGTGCCGGTCGTGATCGCCGGGCGCCGCAGCCTGGACGACTTCAAGCAGGGCCGGCGGCTGGCGCTGCTCACCGAGCGGATCGCCACCCGGATGACGCACCTGCTGGTCGCCAACGCCTACGCCGTGGCCGACTGCGTCCGCCGTACCGAGAAGGTCACCACGACCAAGATCAAGGTCATCTACAACGGGCTCCCGGACGAGGCCTTCGCGGACGCCCGCCCGGCGCACATCCGCAGCAAACGCCCGGTCGTGCTGTGCGTGGCCAACTTCAAGCGGTACAAGGGCCACGACCACCTGCTCGAGGCGGGCCGGCTGCTCAGCGACCGCGGCACGCCGTGCACGTTCGTGTTCGCCGGCGGCGGCGAGCAGCGCCGGGCCCTGATCCGCCAGGCCACCCGGCTCGGGGTCGACCTGCGCATGCTCGGCCCGCGCACGGACGTCGACCGGCTGCTCGCCCGCGCCGACGCGGTCGTGCTGCCGTCGCTCACCGAGGGCATGAGCAACGCGGTGATGGAGGCGATGGCCGCCGGCCGGCCCGTCATCGCCACCGCGGTCGGCGGTTCGCCGGAGCTGCTGGCCAACGGGCGCGGGCTGCTCGTGCCGCCGCGGGACCCGGCCGGGCTCGCCGACGCCATCGCCGGCGTGCTCGCCGATCCGGGCCGGGCCCAGGCGATGGGCCGCGCGGCCCGCCAGTGGAGCCGGATCCACCTGCACGGCGACACGATGGTCGACCAGCACGTCGACCTGTACCGGGGGATGCTCGCCGCGGCGCAGGTCCGCCGCTGATGTGCGGGATCGCGGGGGTGGCCGGCGCCGGCGCGGACGCCGTGCTCGTGCGGCGCATGTGTGACGTGCTCGCCCATCGCGGGCCCGACGACGAGGGCGTCCACGACGGTCCGGCGGCGGCGGCGCTCGGCATGCGCCGGCTCGCGATCGTCGACGTCGCCGGGGGGCAGCAGCCGGTGTACAGCGAGGACCGGTCGGTGGTCGCGGTCTGCAACGGCGAGCTGTACAACTTCGCCGAGTTGCGCGCCGACCTGATCCGCCGCGGCCACGCGTTCACCAGCGCAGGCGACACCGAGTGCCTGGTCCACCTGTACGAGGAGTACGGCGACGACCTGGTGCACCGGCTGCGCGGCATGTTCGCGTTCGCGATCTGGGACGCCTCCCGGGGGCGGCTGCTGCTCGGCCGCGACCGCGTCGGCAAGAAGCCGATGTACTGGCGCGACACCGGCGGTGGGGTCGCGTTCGCGTCGGAGGCGAAGGCGCTGCTGCAGGACCGGGCGTTCACCCCGCGCCTGGACGTGGTAGCCCTGCACCACTACCTGACCTACCAGTACGTCCCCGCACCGTGGAGCATCTTCGAGCAGGTGCACAAGCTGCCGCCCGGGCACCTGCTGACGTGGCAGGCGGGCCGGGTGAGCGTGCGCCCGTACTGGCGGCTGGACTGCACCGAGACGCCGGTGCCCGACGAGCCGGCCGTCGCCGAGCGGCTGCGGGACCTGCTGCTGGACGCGGTCGCCGCCCGCCTGGTCGGCGAGCGGCCGGTGGGCGCGTTCCTGTCCGGCGGCCTGGACTCCTCCGCCGTCGTCGCGGCCATGGCCCGCCTGTTGGCGCGACCGGTCCGGACCTTCAGCATCGGGTTCGACGACGACCGCTTCGACGAGCGCCGGTATGCGCGCCAGGTCGCCGACCGGTACGGCACCGACCACCACGAGATGGTCGTGCGGCCGGCCGACCTCGGTCCGCTGCCGCAGCTGCTGGCAGACCTGGCGTGGCACTTCGACGAGCCGTTCGCCGACCCGTCGGCGATCCCGAGCTTCTTCGTGGCCCGGCTGGCCCGGGCGCACGTCACGGTGGTGCTCAACGGCGACGGCGGCGACGAGTGCTTCGGCGGGTACCACCGGTACCTGCTGATGCGGTCGCTCGCGCGGCTGCCGGCGCTGCGCCCGCGGCGGCTCTTCGACGGGCTCGGCGCGTTCGGCGACCGGGCGGCGCCGCGCAGCACGCTGCGGCGGGTGGGCAGGACGCTGCGGCTGCTGTCCCGCCCACCGATCGGCCGCTACGCCGGCATGATGTCGATCTTCACCGAAGACCAGCTGCGGACCCTGTACACCGACGAGCTGCGGGAGCGGCTGAGCGGGGTGGACAGCGTCGCGCTGCTCGAGGACGCCTTCCACCGCTCGGCGGCGCCCGACGCCGTCGGCCGGGTCATCGACGCCGACATCAACACCTACCTGCCCGGCGACCTGCTGGCGAAGGTCGACGTCACCACGATGGCGAACTCCGTCGAGGCCCGCTCGCCGCTGCTGGACCAGCACCTGCTGGAATGGGCCGCCGCGCTGCCGACCCGGCTGAAGGTCCGGCCCGGCACCACCAAGTACCTGTTCCGGCGGGCGATGGCGGACTGGCTGCCGGCCGAGGTCATCGACCGGCCCAAGATGGGCTTCGGGGTGCCGCTGGCCGCGTGGCTGCGCGGCGACCTGCGCGAGCTGACCTGGTCGGTGCTGACCGACGCCACCGCCCGGTCGCGCGGCCTGTTCCGGCAGGACGAGGTGCAGGCGATGCTGCGGCGCCACGACGGCGGGGCCGACGAGAGCCGGCGGCTGTGGTCGCTGCTGCAGTTCGAGCTGTGGCACCGCCAGTTCGTCGACGCCGGCGGCATGGCGCGTCTCCAGACGCTGCCGTGACCGCACCGTGACCGCGTCAGGGCTGTCGCCCCGCGCGATGCGACCGGGCCAGGGCCTGCCGCAGCTGACCCGCAGCGTGGGGGTGCGGCTGCTGCTGGTGCTGCTCGGCGGGACCGCCGGCGTCGTCGTCGCGCGGGCCCTGCAGCCGGAGGGGCGAGGCGCCTACGCGATCGTCGTCGCCGTCGCGACCGCGACGATGGCGGTCGGTCACCTGTCGCTGGAGCAGGCGTACGTCGGGCTGTGGCCGGGCCGGGAGGCCGCGGTCACCGCCGGCAGCGTGGTGCTCGCACCGGTGCTCGGCACCGCCGCCGCGCTCGGCGCCGCGGGCCTGGCCGCCGCCGGCGTGTTCGGTGCGGCGGCCACCGCGGCGCCGGCGGTGCTGGCCTGCGGGCTGCTGGCGGTGCCGGCCATGATGACGGTGCTGCACCTCAACACCGTGCTGATGCTCACCGGTCAGGTGCGGGTGGTCGACCGGGCGCTGCTCACCTCCGGCGTCCTGCAGTGCGCCGCGCTGGTGACCGCGGCGCTCACCGGCTGGATCAGCGTCGGCTGGGTCGTCGGGATCTGGGCGGTCTCGTCGGCGGTGCCGCTGCTGCCGCAGCTGCGGGCGCTGCGCCCCCGGCTGCCGATGTTCGACCGCGCTCTGGCCCGGCGGGCACTGTGGCTCGGCGTCCGCTACCACGCCGGATCGACCGCGCTGTACCTGACCTACCGGCTCGACGTCCTGGCGCTCGCGGCGATGACGTCCGCGCGGGCGGTCGGTCTCTACACCGTCGCGGTGACGCTGGCCGAGCTGACCCGCATCCCGACCGACGCGCTGGCCCGGGCCTGCCTGGCCGGGCAGGCCGTCGCCGATCTGCGCACGGCGGCCGCGGCGACGGTGCGGGCGACCCGCGTCTCGATCGCGCTGGCGCTGGTCGCCGCGGGCGGGCTGGCCCTGGCGGCGCCGCTGCTGGTGCCGCTCGGCTACGGCGCCGCGTTCCGCCCGGCCCTGCCCGCCGTGTACGCCCTGGCCCCCGGACTGCTCGCGCTCGGCGTGACCCGGCAGCTCGGCGCGTACCTGATCCGGCTGGAGCGGCCCGTCGTCATGTCGGCGACGTCGGTGGCGGCGCTGGCGGTCAACGTCGGGCTCCTGCTGGTGCTGGTGCCGCGGTGGGGGATCGCCGGCTGCGGACTGGCCGCGTCGATCAGCTACGGGTGCCTCGCGGTGGTCCACCTGGTGTGGTTCTGCCGGGCGAGCGGAACCCCCGCCGCCCGGCTGCTGCCCGATCCCGTCAGCGCGCTGGCGGCCGCCCGTGCGGGCGCCGCGTCACTGCGCCGGCGCCGGGCCGGTGCCGGCCCGCTCGAAGACGTACTCGTTGCAGCCCAGGCCACCGCCGCACGTGGTGAGGTGCCGCAGCTCGAAGCCGCGGCCGGTGAGGAACCGGAAGACCTCCTCCGGCTTGGCCACCTCGAACGGGTAGCCGCCGACCCAGTCGACGAGGTCGTGCCGGCGGGACATGCCGCGGGTGCGGGGAGCCGGCCGCGCGGGCGCGGGCCGGCGGTGCCCGGTGCCGAGCCTGACGGCCCTGATCAGCGTCTGCAGTGGACGGTGCCGGGCGAGATAGGCGGCGCTGAGACCGACGAGCGCCGCGCGCAACGCCGGCCCTGAGCGGTTGTACCGGCGTTTGACCCGCCGCCACGCCCGGCTCGCGAAGCCCTGGTCGTTGTAGACGGAGATGTAGAGCCGGCCGCCGGGCGCGACGAGGTCCGCGACCCCGGCGAGGGCCGTCCAGAGCCGGCCGGTGTGGTGCAGCACGCCCCACGAGTAGACGACATCGAACCGGCCGAGGCCGGCGAGGTAGTCCGGGTCCAGGACGGAGCCCGTCTCGATCCGCCAGTCGCTGTGCGGGGCGAACCGCCGGCGCAGCTCGGTGGCGGCCGCCACCGACGCCGGGTCGAAGTCGAAGGCGTGCACCCGGGCGCCGAGACGGGTGGCGGCGAGCGAGAACAGGCCGCTGCCGCAGCCCGCGTCGAGGAACGTCCTGCCGTCCAGGCCCTTGCCTTCCGGCGGACCGGTCAGGCCGAGCGCCGTGGTCAGCGAGGCGGTCGCCGTGTCGATGCGGACGTCGTCGACGACCTCGACGAAGGACATCCAGTTCGCGCCGAACGCGAACCGGTCGCCGGCACGGACCTCAGTGGTGGAGTCGAGCATCGGTGGTGGTCTCCTCAAGGTTGACGCGCCGGTCGCTGCCGCGACCGGCCAGCAGGACGCCCAGGCACACCCAGAACAGGCCGCTGGCGGTCAGGTTGGACAGGGTGTTGGCGAAGAACAGGTTCGCCGCGCCGGCCGCGACGGCGGCCCGCAGCGGCAGGAAGCTCGCGCCGGCCCGCCAGCACAGCGCGGCGGCGAGCACGGAGAGGAACAGCACCAGCGCGGCCACCCCGGCCTCCGCCGCCAGCCGCAGGAGGTCGTTGTGGGTGTTCATGTAGATGCCGAGCCGTGGATCGGCGGCGGCGACCCGCGGGAACGTCGCATACCCGATGCCGAACAGCGGATGCTCCTGCGCGACGTCGGCGGCGAGGCGGGCCGCCTGGAGCCGGACCTCGCTGTTCATGGTCATCTGCGTGGCACTGCGGCTGCCGACGACCGCGTCCGCCAGCGGGTTCGCGACGTGCACAGTGACGAGGCAGGCGGCGCCGGCGAGGGCCGCGCCGATGATCTGGAAGCGGGCCGGCCGGCCGGCGAGGAAGGCCACGACGATCCCGAGGGCGGTCGCCACGACCGCTCCACGGGAGTGCGTCTGCACGATCGCGGCCAGGCAGCAGGCGACCGGGACCAGCCAGGCGACACGGCGCTCGGCGCGGGCCAGGCCCACCCCGGTCGCGACGCAGATGGCCAGCAGCGCCCCGAAGTAGTTGGCGAGCAGCCCGGCGCCGGACATCCGGCCGCTCACGTAGACGCCGTCGACCGTCGCGAGCACGGCGGCGACCGCGCCGGTGACGGTCACGACCCGCGCGACGGTGAGCGGATGCGGCGGCAGGAAACCGATGACGGCCGCCAGCAGCAGCCCGATGAGCAGGCCGGACAGGTCGCTGTCGCGGCCCGGCGGCCCGTCGCCGCGAGCGCTGACCACCAGCGCGGCGGCGAGCAGCGTGAGGCACACCGGCGGCCAGCCGAGCCGCACGCGGGCGTCGCGGGCGGCGAACGCGCGGCGCACGACGGTGACGATCAGGATCGCGGCGCCCAGGTACACGCCGATGTGGGCGAGCGGATAGGCGGTGGTGGCCGTGCTCAGCGGCACGAGCGACGGCACGATCATGCCGGGCCGCATCGCGGCGACGGCGACGGCGAGCGCCAGGCCCAGGCCGAGGGCCAGGAGCGGCTGCCGCAGCGCGATGTAGGCCACGAGGGCGCCCGCCGCCACGCCTTCGACGACCCATCCCGCCGACCAGGTGGAAACGCGAAGGCCGCCCGAAGTCACATTCACGATTTTACGGATGATTTGGTCGATTAGCTCCTAATATCGGATTCTGTGATGGCAGCGGGCGGTGAGGAGACACGGCACCACCGTCGCGACATCCAGGGGCTGCGCGCCGTGGCGGTCACGCTCGTCGTGCTCTACCACTGCGGACTGCCCGTCCCCGGCGGCTTCGTCGGCGTCGACGTGTTCTTCGTCGTGTCGGGCCACGTCATCTGCGCCATGCTGCTGCGCGAGCTCGCCGCGACCGGCCGGATCCGGCTGCGCACCTTCTACGCCAGGCGGGCCCGGCGGCTGCTGCCCGCCCTGGCGGTGGTGTCGGCGGCCACCATCGCTGCGACGGCGCTGCTCTTCAGCCCGCTCGACGGCAGCATGCCGGCGGTCGGCTACGCCTCGGCGGCCGCGTCGCTGCTGTGCGCCAACGGCTACTTCTTCCGCTTCGCCGGCAGCTACTTCCAGCCGCACGCCGAGTCCAACCCGTTGCTGCACCTGTGGACGCTGTCCATCGAGGAGCAGTTCTACCTGCTGTTCCCGGCCGCACTCGGGGCGGCGTGGCTGATCGCCCGCCGCCGGCGCCCGCGGCGGCCGGCGACGGCTGTGCTGATCACCGCCCTGGCCCTGGCCGGCGTCGCTTCGCTCGGCCTTGCGGTGTGCCTGACCTACGGCTGGGTGCCGCGCGCCGCCGGGGTGCACGCGCTGACCGACCCAGAGGTCATGCGCCGGCTCGCGTTCTACGCGCCGGTGACCCGGGCCTGGGAGTTTCTCGCGGGCGCCGCCGTCGCCGTCGCGACCGCCGGCGGCCACGCACCGCGGCGCGCGGTCCGGACGCTGCTCGCCTGGACCGGAACGGTGCTGCTGGCGGCCGCCGCCTTCGGCATCGACGCCGATGACCCGTTTCCGGGGCTGCTCGCCGCGGTGCCGGTCGCGGCGGCGGTGTGTCTGCTCGTGGCGGGCAGCGCCCCGGGCCCGGCAGCGCCGACCGCCTGGCTGTCCGCGCGGCCCGCCGTCGCGCTGGGGGACCTGTCCTACAGCTGGTACCTCTGGCACTGGCCGGTCATCGTCATCGCCGGGACCTGCCTGCCGGACCTGCCCGGCGTCCGGCCGCTCGCCGCGCTCGCCTCGCTGGTGCCCGCCGTGCTGGCCTACCGGCTCGTCGAGCTGCCCATCCACCGCCCGGACCGCCACCGGACGCCGCTGACCGCGGCCGCCACCGTGCGCCTTGCGGTGGCGTGCCTCATGCTGCCCGCCGCCGGCGGCCTCGGCGTCGCCGTCGCCACACGACACGGCTGGTTCCGGCCGGACATCGCCGCCGTCCGCGCGATCACGGCGCCGGCACACATCGACCTGACCGCCGGCTGTGCGCAGCAGCTGCCGCTGGGCGACCCGGCCCGGCGGCCGTGCACGTGGCCCACCCCCGGCTCCCGGGGCACGGCGCTGCTCATCGGCGACTCGAACGCCGGGCACCTCGCCGAGCCGGCGATCGCGGCCGGGCGGGCCGCCGGGCTGGACGTCCAGATCGCCACCGTGGGCGGGTGCCCGCTGCTCAGCCAGGTCCGGTACCTCAGCGAGCCGTGCCGGCGGTTCGCCGAAGGCAGCCTCCGCGCCATCGCCGAGCGCGATCCGCCCTACAGGGCGGTCATCGTCTCCAACGCCAGCTACGGCTACCTCAACGGCAGCGCCGCCCCGCTGCTGCTGCCCGACGCGCCCGGCGACGCCCACGGGTCCGCCCGGCAGCGGGAGATCGCCGCGTGGAGCACCGACCTGGCGCGGACGGTCGCGACGATCGCGCTGCACAGCCCGGTCATCGTCATCGGCGCCGTCCCGCAGCATCGGGACCTCCCCGGTTGCCTGCGGCCGCGGCTGTTGTCCACGCCCTCCCCGGACTGCGGTCACCTGCGGCCGGACGAGGTGCGCCGGTTGCGTGACGACATCGTCGCCGCCGAACGTGCCGTGGCGGTGGGCGGCGGCGCGCAGTACCTCGACCTGGGCGAGCGGCTGTGCACCGCGGGCGGCGGGTGCAGCGCGTTCGTCGACGGCGCCCTCGTCTACCGCGACGGCGCGCACCTCAGCGTGTCCGGAGCCATGCTCTACCAGCAGCCGTTGCGCGACGCGCTCACCCGCACCCGGAGCTCGCCATGAACCGTGATCCCGGGGTACGGCGGCTGCGGGTCATGCGGGTGCTGACCCGCCTGAACGTCGGCGGCCCGGCGATGCAGGTGTCCACCCTGTTGCGGGGACTCGACCCGGCGCGGTTCGAGCACCGGCTGTACACCGGGCACGTCGAGCCGGGCGAGGCCGACTACCACCTGCTGCACGGGCTGGACCTGGCGGTGCACCACGTGCCGACGCTGGGCCGGCGGCTGCGCACCGGCGGCGACTACCGGGCGCTGCTGGACCTCACCGCCGAGATGCGCCGCTTCCGGCCGCACATCGTGCACACCCACACCGCGAAGGCCGGGACCCTCGGGCGCATCGCGGCGCTGCTGACCGGCGTCCCGGTGCGGGTGCACACCTTCCACGGGCACCTGCTGCACGGCTACTTCACGCCGGCGAAGACGCGGCTGGTGACCGGCGTCGAGCAGGTGCTCGCGCGGCACACCCACCGGCTGGTCGCGGTGGGCGGTCAGGTCCGCGACGACCTGCTGCGCGCCGGGGTGGGCCGGCCCGCGGCGTACCGCGTCATCATGCCGGGCACCGCCCTCGGCCCGATCCCGGCGCGCGGCGAGGCCCGGCGCGCGCTCCGCCTGCCCGCCGACGGCGCGGTGATCGCCTACGTCGGGCGGGTCACCGCGATCAAGGGACCCGAGCGGCTCATCGACGTGGCCCGCCGGGTGCACGCCGCCGACCCCACCGCGACGCTGGTCGTGTGCGGGGACGGGGACCGCCTCGCCGACACCCGCGCCGCAGCCGCCGACCTCGGCGGGGCGGTGCGGTTCATCGGCTGGCGCGCCGACGTGGCGACCGTCTACGCCGCCGCCGATCTTGTCGTGCTCACGTCGGACAACGAAGGCACCCCGGTCTGCCTCATCGAGGCGGCGATCGCGGGGGTCCCGGCCGTCGCGACCCGGGTCGGCGCGGTCGGCGACGTGGTCCGCGACGGTGTCACCGGCGTGCTGTGCCGGCCCGACGCCGCCGAGCTCGCCGAGGTGGTCGTCCGGCTGCTGGGCGACCCGGCGACCCGGGAGCGGATGGGCAGGAGCGCCAGGGAGCTGGCGGCGGCGCGGTTCGGCCCGGACCGGCTGGTCGCCGACACGGACCGGCTCTACACCGCGCTCGCCGTCGAGCGGGGCTGGTGGCCGCGGTCGGCGCTCGGGGTCGCGCCGCAACGGTAGGGCCGCGACGTCAGGGTGCCGACGCGGCCCTACCTGTGGCGACCGTGCTCAGTCCGCGGTGCCGGTCCGCCGGCGCCACCGCACGCCGGCGACGACGAGCAGCGCGCCGAGCATGACCGTGCCCGCGCCGATGAGCGTGATCGTCGGCAGCTGGCCGTTGGCCACGCCGGTCGTGGCCAGTTGTGAGTCGCTCGACGAGGAGTTCGACTGGTTGGCACTTCTGGCGAGGACCACGACCTGCTGCGTGACCACGCCGTTGCTGGTCGCCGCGCTCAGCGTGGCGACACCGGGGTAGCTCAGCGACATCGCCAGGGACCAGTTGCCCTCGGCGTCGGCGTTCACGGTGCCCGCGTTCTCCGAGCGCCCGTTGGCGTACTTCACGGTGACCGTCACCGTGTCGAACGGCGTGCTCCTGCCGGAGAAGGTCACCGTGCCGTTGCGCCGCACCGTGCTGTCGGAGACGCCACCCGTCGGCGGGGCCGGCGGGTACTCCACCTGGGCATGGGCGGGAGGAGCGAAGGTCATCGCAACGCCGGCCAGCAGCAGGCCGCACAGCAGCGTATACAGCCGTTTCATCGCATCAACCCTCCTTGTTGTAGAAAGTCCCATTTATGAGTCATGTTCTCAACGTAGCGGCCTCAGCCGCAGGATTCAGCCGAACGTGCCTCGACGGTCCAGGGCCTGACGGTCGGCGTCGTGCGCGCCTGCGGCTTCCAGGCCCCGGGCTGGACCTGCTGCGCGACCAGCCGCACCTCGAGCACGCGGCTGGCGCCCGGTGGCAGGTCGACGGACGTGACCACGACCATCCGGCCGCCGTCGGACCCGCTGGCCAGCCGCACCGGGGCACCGTCGAGGGTGCCGCGCTCGACACCCCAGTCCACCGGCGCGTACACGGAGACGAACGTGCGCGCCGTGTACGGGTCGGTGACCTCGGCGAACGTCAACACGCCGGCGGGCAGGCCCGAGGCGGGCGCCGCCGACCGCAGCGTCACCCGCAGCGTCAGCTCCCGCAGCCCGTCGATCGAGCAGCCCGCCGATGCCAGCTCCAGCGACGGCGCGAGGTAATAGTCGAGCTTGGAGCCGCCGCCGTCGTTGAGGAACACCCCCACCAGCGGTGCCGCGGCGGCGTCCCGGTCGGGCAGCGCGCCCTCCAGCGGGGTGCCGGCGAGGCCGCGCTGCTCGTGCGGCGACGCGCTCCACACGAGCAGGCGCCGCTCGGTGACGATGCGGCTCAGCTGCGTGAGCAGCGCGCCGCGGTTGAGCGCCCGGCCGGTCAGCGCCTGGAACGTGGCCCGGGCCGCGTCGGCGAAGTAGGCGTCCTGCTGTGCCTGCGTCGGGTACCGCGCGTAGGTCTCGGCCAGCAGCACCCGCACGGCGTTGTCCGTCGCCAGGGCCGGCCCGCCGTCGACCGCCACCGGTCCGGTCGCGGCGAGCAGGTAGGACAGCGCGACCGGATCGGTGGCGACGACGCCGTCGACGGTCTCGCCGGAGCGGCGGCGGTACATCTCCCGCGCCACGGCCGCGGCGGTGGGGAAGTTCGGCACCATGGTGATGTTCGCCGGATGGCTGGCGACGCCGGCACCGTACAGCGACCGCACCTGCGGATCGACGGGCAGCACCGGCGCGTCGAACGCGCGCAGCCCGACGGATGCGGTCCCCTGGGCGGTCAGGGTCAGGTGGCCGTCGCGGGCCGCCACGACGGCCCACGCGCCGGGCATCCCGCCGGTGGCCCTGACCTCCGCGAGGTTCTGGAACAGCACGAGGTACCGCCGCTCGCCGCCACCGCCGAGCATCGCCGGCAGGAGCTGGACGGCCTGCTGCGCGGCGCGCAGCGCGTCGCCGCCCCGATCGAGCTTGCGGCGCAGGTCGGTCACCGCCGCGCCCGCCGCCGGGTCGAGCGCCCGCACGGGGATCGTGGCGAGGCGCTTGCGGATCGGGTCCAGCGCCGTGAGCGCCGTCGTCACCGGCTGCTCCAGCGCGCGGATCTGCCGCAGGTCCACGCCCGAGGCGGCCGGCTGCGCGGGCGGGCCGAGCTGCCGCGCCGCGTCGAGCAGCGGTGGGAGCACGTCCCGGGCGAGATCGTCGGCGGCCGTGGCGAGCACGCGGGCGGCCCGGATGTCGCGCCCCTTGCCCGGCAGCAGGCTCGCGAGGCGCACCGCCGGGTCGTTCGCCGCGGCGGCCGCCGCCCCGGTCCGGCGCTGCACCGCCGCGAGCGTCGCGGCCGCACCCTCGCGGTCGCCGGACATGGCCTGCTGCTGCAGCCGGCGGGTCAGATCGGCGACCGCCTGCAGGTCGCCGCGCAGGTCGACCGTGCGGGAGGCGGCCCACCCCGCCGTGGCCAGCAGCGCGAGGAGCGCGCAGCCCGCACCAACCGCGGCGCGCAGCCGGAACGACCGTCGGCGTTTTAGGTGGTTTACGGCTGATTCATCCCCCACAGTGGACAGCCTAGGTGCCGGCCGGGGCCGCGGTGCCGGATATGCGGTGCGCGGCACCGATCGCGTGCGGAGCCAGGCACGGGAGCCGCTCGGGTGCCGGGCCGGTTGCGATGCGGGTGCGGTGCGACGGTCGCCGCCTGACATCGCGTCGGGTGGTTGGGCGGAACCCGTGTCCGGGCGGCCCGAGACGGTTCACGGCCAGTGATTTTCCGGCCGCGCCGGGTCATTGTGGATCTCGCGCCGCGACACGTCAGCGGCGGGAACGGAGATCCCATGCCCAGATCAGCCATGCGGCGTCGGGCGGCGGCAGGACGCCGGATTGTGGCGGCCGCCGTGGCCGCAGCCGCGACTGCTGCCGGCCTCGGTGCGGCCGCGGCACCCGCGCACACCCAGGTCGGAGACGCCGGCTGGGCGTCCAGCGCCTGGCTCGGCAGCAGCACCGGCTCGGCCGGCACGACGCTCGCCACCGTACGCTCCGCCATCAACGCCTCGACGGGCGCGGCGGCCGGACTGACCGGCGCCGGTGTCGGCGTCGCGCTCATCGACACCGGTGTCGCCCCCGTCGCCGGCCTGCCGGCCTCACAGATTGTGAACGGGCCGGACCTGTCGTTCGAGTCGCAGGACCCCGATCTGCGCTACCTCGACACGTACGGGCACGGCACCCACATGGCCGGCATCATCGTCGGCAACGACCCGACCACCGGCACCGTCGGCCTGGCGCCCAAGGCGAAGCTGACGTCGATCAAGGTCGGCACCGCCAACGGCGCGGTCGACGTGTCGCAGATGATCGCGGCGATCGACTGGGTGGTGGCACACCGCAACGACGACCCCGCCAACCCGATCCGGGTCATCAACCTGTCCTACGGCACCGGCGGCACGCCGAACTCGTGGAGCGACCCGGTCCAGTACGCG
>NZ_JBFAJA010000127.1:0-30768 GCF_040654975.1 Dactylosporangium sp. NPDC050588
CCGGTGCGGACGCCGTCATCGCCTCCGAATCCGACATCCTGGACGGCGTCGCGATGTCGTGTTTACGTCAGAGGTGACCGGCCCGGCTCAGCCGTGCAGATCTACAGCTGCAACGGCCAGGCCAACCAGCAGTGGAACGTCAACAGCAACGGCACCATCTCCGGCGTGCAGTCCGGTCGGTGCCTGGACGTCTGGGGCACCGGCAACGGCCAGCAAATCCAGCTCTATGACTGCAACGGCCAGGCCAACCAACGTTTCAGCCTCAACTGACCCGCCATGCCGCCGGTGGTCGAACGGCCACCGGCGGCATTTTCAACGGTGAGCCATGCCAGCGAGGACGCAAACCTTACGCCCGTACGGGGAAAATCGTGTGCCATGACACGATCCGAGCATCGGATGTAGTCAAACATCCGAATCGCGGTCAGGTACAGCAGCCGAACGGCCATGCACGCCATCCTGCGCCACAGCCACAAAACACCAGCTCACACCTGGTGCGACTCGGCGGCATCCTCCACGAATACCGACATGCCGCTCGACCTGCCCGGACGGTATTCTCGGCACCTACAGCGTCCTGGAGGACTGATCCACCTGCGGCAGACCTGGTGACACGTGCCATCAGGTCCGCCGTGTCACGCCGCAATCGGCCACAGGTGGATCGAACCGGCCAAGCCGGTGGTGGCCAGGAGAGCGCCGTCCGGGCTGACTGCCAGAGCCCGCACGTCGCCGCCCTCCACCGTGCGCGTAACGCGCACCAGACCAGTGACCGGATTGCGGAAGCGCACGTGGCCGTCGGCCTCGCCGGTGATCAGCGCCGAGGTTCGCGCTGTGAAGCCCACGCCGTAAGCCGGCAGGGGCAGTACGACGGACGGTTGCGACGTGTCGTCCCACGGCGACAGCCACCCTCCGCTGTACGCGGCGGTGGCAAGCTTCGAACCGTCCGGGCTGAACACGATTGCGGTGACATAGGCGCTCGTTAGCGTCCGTCGCACCGCTCCCGTCGCAACATCCCATAGCTGGACGCCGCCGGCGCCCGCGGTGGCCAGCAGGGAGCCGTCCGGCAGGAACGCGACCGCCGACACGTCCGCGGCGGGAATGCTGCGGCGCTCTTGTCCAGTGACGGGATCCAGCAGCCGCACGCGTTTGGGGTCGGTGAAGGCCAGCAGCGACCCGTCGGGGCTGAACGCCAGCACGTGCATCTGCTGAAAGCCGACGGCCGGCACGGTGATCTCGCGCCGCCAGCCGGTGCTGGTGTCGGTGTCGGTGTGACCACGGAGAACGGCCTGGTACCCCTTGGGCAACACCAGCAGCGTGACCGGCAGGACCGCCAGCGAAACGACCACGACCACCGATCGCAGTCGGCGCCGCCACAGATCGGCGAGACGCGGTGACCAAGTCGGCCACCTGCGGCGGATCGGACCCGTCGGGGAGCCGGCGAGGTGGTCGCGCAGCAGATCATGCCGGAATTGGTAGATGGGGCCCGCCTGGCGCAGCACACCCGCCGCGTGTTGTCGGCGCAGGAACCGCACCAGCCAGATGAGCGGCGGCAGTAGGGCCACACCGGTTCCCAGGCCGACGACGAGGCTTGGCAGTAGCCGTTGCAGCCGCAGGTCAGCGCGGCGTGGTTGGCCGGCCCGGCCGGCGCTCAGTCCCTCCACGACCGCTGTGACGACGATCGCGAGGACTCCGAAGAACACCGCCCAGAGCCACGCAGCGGCCTTGACGTCATCAGCCCACAGGACAAGCCCGGTGGTGGCCTCAACGGCTCGCGCCGGGTCGACGGTATGCCACAACAGCAGCACGGCAGCGCCGCCGACCCCGCCGGCCGCGGACACGCTCAAAATGGTTCCAAGGTCGCCGCATGCGTCGCGGATTCGCCGCCACACTCTGTCCCGGCCGGCCACCCACGCGCGTCCGGCCGCCGCCCGGCGGGTGTGTCGCCCGCAGAGGGCACCCACGGCGAGCCCGATGAGCGACCCGCCAAAAGCGTCGCTGACATTGCCGAGCAGCACGCCGACCGCACCCGAGGCGGGAGCCTGCTCGATCCGGTCGTCGCAGAGCAGGGAGACGAACCAGCGGCCCGCGCTGTCCTGAAACACGGTGACCGTGGACGGGGACGCCTCGGAGCGCGCCTGCAACGCCATGTTGTACACCAGCCGGACACACCCGAACGTCCGGGCAAGCTCAGCAGCTTGCTCCCGGGGTCGGGTAGAAGCGGTACTTGAACGCACGCTTCACAGTCCGGGACAAGGTTCGGAAGTTAGCACGCCGTTCAGTGAATGTTTCGGCGACGCGCGGGTAGGCGCCGATCCGCCCCTTGGCGGCGGATCGGCTATTCCTGCCCTGTCCCGCAGCCGATCCGTTCCTCCCACGGCGAAGCCGGGGATTTCCACGGAGGTTCCGATGACGACGGAGACACCCACGACCGCGGCCGCGCTGTCCGTCGCCACCCGCTACTACTCACCCGCCCTGCTCAACCACTGCGTCCGTTCCTACCTCTGGGCGGCGACGTACGGCACCGCCCGCGGGATCGCCTTCGACGACGAGCTGCTGTACGTCGCGGCGCTGCTGCACGACATCGGCCTCACCGAGCCGTTCGACAGCCACCACCTGCCCTTCGAGGAGGCGGGCGGGCACATGGCCTGGACCTTCGCCGTGGCGTCCGGCTGGCCACCCCACCGCGCCGCCAGAGCCGCCGAGATCATCGTCCAGCACATGCACAGCGACGTCTCGCCGGCTGCCGACCCCGAGTCCCACCTGCTCCAGGTCGCCAGCAGCTGGGAGGTGGCCGGCCGGCACGCCGACGCGTTCCCGCCCGAGTCCCGGACGGACCTGCTCGCCCGCTACCCGCGCCTGGGCTTCGGCGCGGAGTTCCTCGCCTGCTTCCAGGACCAGGCCGCCCGCAAGCCGGACAGCCCCGCCGGCACGTCCGTCCGCACCGACGTCGCCACCCGGATCGCCACCAACCCCCTCGACTCCCATCCGGCCACCTGACCCGCACGCTCCCGACCCTCGCTGCGATTTGGCCGTACAAATACGCTACGCTGTGTGCCACGCGAGCCCATGCGGCAGACAGCCGTATGGCTTCGAGCTCACGGTCAGCGCAGCCACCAGCCGTCCCCGCCAAGCCAGGGACAGCCCGAGCAGATTGGCATCCTCGCTTGGCTCGACGCACAGGCGCCAACGAAGCGGCGTATGGCACGCTCGCACGCGAGCTGCGCGACGCGATCCTGCGCGACGAGTTCAAGGACGGACGCCCGCTCCCGACCGAGGCCGAGCTCGCCTCCACCTACAGTGTCAGCCGCCAGACGGTCCGGCGCGCGTTCCTCGAACTCGTCAACGAGGGCCTGGTCACCCGCGTGCCCGGCCGCGGGACCTTCGTCAGCGACCCCGACGAGAAGTACCTCCGCCAGGTCGGGTCGATCGAGGACCTGATGGCGCTGTCGATCGACACCGAGATGGAGATCGTGCATCCGCTCGGGCATCAGGCGGACATCGACGCTGCCGGCCGCCTGCAGCTGACGAGCGACTTCGTCTACTCGATGACGTTCCTGCGCCGCCACCACGAGACACCGTTCTGCGTGACGACCGTGTACGTCCCGCCGACCATCGGCAAGCGCCTGCTCCAGTCGACCGAGCTCCCGGCGGCGGGACGCACCAGCACGCTGACCGTGGTCGGGCTGATCGACACGCTGTTCGACGATCCGGTCGTCGAGGCCGACCAGAGCATCACGGCGGTCGCCGCGGACGCGGACCTGGCGAAGGTGCTCAACTGCGGGGCCGGCGAGCCGCTGCTCAGGGTCGACCGCGTGTATTCGACAGCCGACGGCGCGCCGGTCGAGCTGGCGATCAGCTACTTCCTGCCGCGGCACTACACGTACCGGGTCCGGCTGCGCCGCACCGCACGTTGAGTTCGCCCTGTTCTGATCTTCGGCGCGACAAGACGGTGGGCCGCGCCGCCCGGACCCCGGCGTGGGTGGCGAACCCGACCTGCAGCGGCTTGCCGTCGGTGCCGAAGCTGCGCTGGACACCCCCGGCGGCCGGCACCGCCAGTGCCATGGCCCGGGCGATGCCGTCGGCGCCCAGCCCCAGGGCGACCGCCGCCCCGGCCGCCGCTCCCAGGGCGCCGCAGGTCGTCGTCGCGTGCCAGCCCGCCGAGTAGTGCGGCCAGCCGAGGGCGATCCCGAGCCGGGCCATCACCCCCGCGCCGGCCAGGTAGGTCCGGGCACCGCCGCCGAGCGCGAGCGCGACCGGGACGCAGACGGTGCTGATGTGTGAGGTCGACGGCATGTGCAGGTCGTCGAAGTCGAGGAGGTGGCAGGCGAACGCCCAGCGCGCCTCCTCCGGCAGGTCCGCGGTGATGCCGATGACCGGTTCCCGGTGCGCCGCCAGGCCGACGGCCACGGTGTCCACAAGGGACCGGCCGGCGAGTGCCAGCTCCCCGGCGCTCGGGTCCAGCGCCGCCGCCCAGCCGGCCAGCGCCTGCGTGGCACCGGAGGGGGTCGTCGTCATCTCGCCGTGGCTCACGCCGGCGCCCCCGTCCCCTCCAGGCCCAGTTCGGCGAGGATCCGCTCGGTGTGCTCGCCCGGGGCCGGAATGGGTGCCATCACCGGTTCGTGACCGTCCATGGTGACCGGTGGCACCAGCGCCATGAGCGGGCCGACCGGGGACCCGACCTGCCGCCAGCGGTCGCGCGCCGCCAGCTGTTCGTGCTCCACCAGGCCCGCCATGTCACGCAGCCGGGCGTTGGCGATCCCGGCATCCTCCAGGCGGGCGATGACCTCGGCGGCGGCCAGGTCCCGGAACACCCGGACGATCTCCGCGCGGAGCGCGCCGGAGTGGGCCACGCGCAGGCTGTTGGTGGCGAACCGCTCGTCGGTGGCCAGCTCCGGCCGGCCGAGGATCTTCTCGCAGAAGACCACCCACTCCCGCTGGTTCTGGATGCCGAGGAACACCCGCTCGCCGCCGGCGCAGTCGAAGGGCCCATAGGGCGCGATGGCCGCGTGCGAGGCGCCGCTGCGCACGGGTGGCGTGCCGCCGTACCGGGCGTAGTACATGGGAAAGCCCATCCACTCCGCCAGCGCCTCGAGCATGGAGATCTCCAGCGTGGCGCCTTCGCCGGTGTGGCCCTTGCGGATCAGTGCGGTCAGCACGCCGGTGTAGGTGTACATCCCGGCGGCGATGTCGGCCACCGAGATGCCGACCTTGGCGGGGTCCTCCGGCGTGCCGGTGACGGACACGAGGCCGGCCTCGCACTGCACCAACAGGTCGTAGGCCTTCTTCTCGGTGTACGGCCCACCGGCGCCGTAGCCGGAGATCGACGCGTGGACCAGTCCGGGGTGCCGGGTGCGCAGCTGCGCGGCGCCGAGCCCGAGCCGGTCGGCGGCCCCCGGTGCGAGGTTCTGCACGAACACGTCGGCCCGGTCGACCAGCGCATGGATCACGCGGCGCCCGTGCTCCGACTTCAGGTCCAGTCCGATGGACTCCTTGGAGCGGTTGAGCCAGACGAAGTGTGACGACATGCCGCGCACGGTCTCGTCGTACTGCCGGGCGAAGTCGCCCGATCCGGGCCGCTCGACCTTGATCACCCTCGCGCCGAGGTCGGCCAGCTGCCGCGTGGCGAACGGCGCCGCCACGGCCTGCTCGAGCGAGACGACGGTGATGCCTTCCAGCGGGCCCATCACCGTGTCTTCCAGAGAGCGCCCGGCCGGCCCGTCGGAACCTTCATGTCGCCTCCATCGGACAAGCTAGGCATTTGTACGGCCATATTGCCCCGATGCGCGGACCCATGTCAACGCCGCCGCAGCCCTTCAGGACGGCCGCGCCCAGCGGCGCTTGACCGCGCTGATGCGTGGTCGCCGGTCGTGCGCACCGGGAATCCACTGCACATCGCGGAGGCCGGCCTGGCGGATCGCGGAGCGGTACTGCTCGTCGGTGAACAGCGTCAGGGTGTGCTCCTCGCTCCAGTGCCGGATGCCGGTGTCCGGCTCACCGAGCAGGTAGTGCATGGTCAGCGTCGACGTCGTGCCGGCGTTGCGGGACACGCACATCCTGGTGAGATGGCGCCGGCCGTCGGCGGCCGTGCCGGTGTCGACAGGTCCGGAGATCCATTGGCTCGGGGTGAACCATGGCTCGAGCACCAGGACGCCGCCGGGTTCCAGATGCGCGGCGAGGCAGAGCAGCGTCTGGTTGAGCTCCTGGACCGACCGCGCGTAGCCGATGGAGGAGAACAGGCAGGTGACCGCGCTGAACGTCCGGGTGAGCCGGAAGTCGCGCATGTCGCCGACGTGCACCGCGACGCCGTCGAGACGATCGGCAGCGGCCTTGCGCATCGGTTCGGCGAGTTCCAGTCCCTCGACGTGCGCGAAGCTGTGGCGGAAGTGGGACAGGTGCAGCCCGGTGCCGCACGCGACGTCGAGGAGGCTGTCCGCCGCGGGGTTGCGTCGCCGGATCAGGTCGGTGATGTCGTAGGCCTCGCGTTGGTAGTCCTTGCCCGCGGCGACGGTGTAGATGAGCTCGTAGGCCGCGGCGAGATCCTGGTCGTGGGGCATGTGCGTCGTTCTTTCGTCGGCCGGCGGGCGCTGGTCATGGCGTAGCGGACGGCATGCGCGCCGCATCGGGTCTGCCGCAGGCGTGTCTCGGGCGGCCCGTGGTGCTGTCACCCATGGGCCTCTCCTCTCCGGTGCGGTGGCGCTGTACCGTACACGCCCTCGTTGCGGAGGCCGCGTCCGCGTGCGCGGGGTTCACATCGTGACGGGCTGGGGCGGGCCGAGATCAGGTACAGCCGATCGGCCATGGCCCGCAGCAGATCGGCGAGGGCCGTCCGATCGCCGCGCTGGTGCAGCGCCTGCGCCGCGCGCACCGCGGCGAGCAGCATCGGGCCGTCCGCACCCCACAGCGGCGCGTACCGTTCGATCCGCACGACGAATCCGCGCAGCTCACAGCCGATGGTCGCGCCGCGAATCGGCTCCCCGCCCACGGCCGGCAGCAGCCCGCCGGTCACGGTGAGGTAGGCGTCCCAGGCTGTCCGCTGCGCTGCCGGCATGCTGGCCGCCGACCTCCCTGGTGCGCGTCGCTGCCCCGGCGTGCAGGCGAGTCGGTCAGAACCTCATCCATCCGCGGGGATGCCGGCCGAGCGAGTTGAAGACTTCTTCAATTTATCACACCTTCATGAAGGCGAGCAGTCGTCAGCCACGCGGAGGTGTGCGGATGTGCGGTGGCTACCCGGACGTCTCTTGCGAGTGCGCGCGCAGCTCGTCGAGCAGGCCGTCGCGGTCGCTGAGCACGGCGCCGAGGATCCTCCGCCCGACGGCGAGGAGCTCCGCCAGGTCGGGGGTGCTCAGCGCATACATCACCAGGGGGCCTTCACGGTACGAGGTGACGAACCCGGCGCGCCGGAGCACGGACAGCTGCTGGGAGAGGTTCGATGCCTCGACCTCGATCTCGTCCAGGAGGTCGCGGACCGGGCGTGGCCCGTCCTGCAGCAGCTCCAGCACGCGGATGCGCACGGGGTGGCCGAGTGTGCGAAACATCTCCGCTTTCGCCTGGTACAGCGGCACCGACATGCTGCGCCCACCTCCGCCCTGTGCCATGGCAGCAAGGCTATCAGCCGCTGGGGAGGGGCAACGCCGTCGCAGGTGGGCTCCACCGGCGGGGTGGATGCGCCCGGCGCGGTGCGGCACGACCGTCGACTTGAAGACTTTATGAACTGATAAAGTCTTCGAATCGGCGGCGGCGTGGTCTTGACGGAGGTGGCGGGATGACGGTCCACGCGGAGGCTGTCCGTCGCGTCGCCGCACGGGTGGCCGACCTGCTGCCCCGGCGGTCGGACTGGACGGCGGCGCGCCGCGGCCCGCGGCGGGACCTGCTGGCGGGACTGACCGTCGCCGTGGTGGCGCTGCCGCTGGCCCTGGCCTTCGGCGTCTCCTCCGGGCTCGGCGCCGGGGCCGGGCTCGTGACCGCTGTCGTCGCCGGTGCGGTGGCCGCCGTGTTCGGCGGTTCGAACCTGCAGGTGTCGGGGCCCACCGGGGCGATGACCGTGGTGCTGGTGCCGGTCGTCGCGGCCTTCGGGCCGGCCGGGGTGCTGATGGTCGGGGCGATGGCCGGCGCGATCCTGATCGCCCTGGCGGTGGCCCGGCTCGGGCGGTATGTGCGATACCTGCCGACCCCGGTGATCGAGGGGTTCACCGCCGGGATCGCCGTGGTGATCGCGCTCCAGCAGGTGCCCGCCGCGCTGGGCGTCGCCGACGCGCACGGCGCGAAGGTGTGGGCCGTCGCCGCCGACGCCGTGCTGCGCTTCGTCGCCGATCCCGCGCCGGCGCCGGTGCTGACGGCGCTCGGCGTCGCCGCCGCGATGCTGGCCGGGGGCCGGTGGCGCCCGCAGCTGCCGTGGTCGCTCATCGCGGTCGCCGCCGCGACCGTCCTCGTCGTGGTCCTGCACGCCGACGTGGCCCGGATCGGCACGCTGCCCGCCGGCCTGCCCGCCCCGTCGCTGGACTTCCTCGACCCGCACGCCGTCGCCCGGCTGCTGCCTTCCGCGCTGGCCGTGGCCGCCCTCGCCGCGCTGGAGAGCCTGCTCTGCGCCACGGTCGCCGACGCCATGAGCGTCGACCAGCACCACGACCCCGACCGGGAGCTGTTCGGTCAGGGCCTGGCCAATCTCGTCAGCCCGGTGTTCGGCGGCATTCCCGCCACCGCGGCGATCGCGCGGACCGCCGTCAACGTCCGGGCCGGCGCCGGCTCGAGGCTCGCCGCCCTGACCCACGCCGCGGTCCTGGCCGCGATCATCTTCGTCGCCGCCCCGCTCGTCGCCGGCATTCCGCTGGCCGCCCTCGCCGGGGTCCTGCTCGCCACCACGGTCCGGATGGTCGAGGCCAGCGCGCTGCTGGCACTGGCCCGCTCGACCCGCGGCGACGCGCTCGTGCTCGCCCTCACCTTCACGGTCACCGTCGCCGTCGACCTCGTCGCCGCGGTCGTGGTCGGGCTCGGCGCCGCCGTGGTGCTGGCGCTGCGGGCCGTGGCCCGCAGCGTGCGGCTGGAACAGGTCCCGCTCGACACCACCGACCACAGCGACGAAGAGCATCAGCTGCTGACCGAGCACATCGTCGCGTACCGGCTCGACGGCCCGCTGTTCTTCGCCGCCGCCCACCATTTCCTGATCGAGTTGTCCGACGTCGCCGACGTCCGGGTGGTGATCCTGCGCATGTCACGGGTCACGACCGTCGACGCGACCGGCGCGCACGTGCTGGGCGACGCCATCGCCCGGCTGCGCCGCCGCGGCATCACCGTGCTGCTGTCCGGCGTCGCCCCGCACCACGACCAGGTGCTCACCGCCCTCGGCGTCGCCGACGAGCTGCCCCGCTTCCCCGACACCCCGGCCGCCATCGCGCATGCCCGGGTGCACCTGCAAGAGCAGCACGCGCACTCGCCCGCGGACCCCACGGGCGCGGTGGATCGTGCCGCCGACCCACTGGAGTCGCAGAATTGATAAAGTCTGCAATTCATGAATGCCTCAGATGGGGATCGGCGGCGTGACCCGGCCCGCTCGGCCGGGGATCTCGCATCGCTGTACACGCGCGGGGCGGCCCGTCTCGCGGCGGCGATCGCGGCGCGGCCGGACACCGCCGCCGAGGTGACCGGCCGCCCCAACCGCATCGCGGTGATCAGCGACGGCAGCGCCCTGCCCGGCGTCGGCGACGTCGGGCCGGTGGCGGCGCTGCCGCTGCTGGAGGCCAAGGCCGCCCTGTACGCCGGCATCGCCGACATCGACGCCGTGCCGATCTGCGTCAGCACCGGCGACGCCCCCAGCACCGACAGCCTGGTCGCGACGATCCGGGCGGTCGCGCCCACGTTCGGGGCCATCGATCTCATCGGCTTCGCCGCACCCGGATGCCGGGACCTCGAACGCCGCCTGCGGATCGCGCTCGACGTCCCGGTCTTCCACGACGAGCAGCACGCGACCCCGGTCGTGGTGCTGGCCGCGCTGCGCAACGCGCTGCGCGTCGCCGGCAAGGACCTGCGCGCCGCCCGCATCGCCGTGCTGGGCGAGGGCGTGACCGGCGATGCGGTGACCCGGCTGCTGCTGTACGCCGGCGCCCGCGACGTGACCGTCTGCACCAGGGAGGCGATCGCCGGCCCCGATGTCGACGCGTTGCCGGAGCACGCCGCCCGGCCGGCGGACCGCACCGACCCGCGACGACTGCACGGCGGCCCGGCACAGGCCGTCGCCGGCGCCGACGCCGTCATCGGCCTGGACACCGACGGGCAGCTGGACCGGCGGCTGGTGGACACGATGCAGGCGCCGCCGGTGGTGTTCGCGCTGGCCGGGCCGCCGCCCACGACTGGATCGACGGCGGTGACCGCGAGCTGTCTCCCTGACCACCCGAACCAGCTCACCGGCCTGCCGGCCTTCCCCGGCATCGTCCGCGGGCTGCTCAACGCCCGCGCGCCGCGGATCACCACGACGATGCTCCTCGCCGCGGCCGACGTCCTCGCCGGTTGGGTCGGCGAGGACGTCCTCGGGCCGCACCGCCTGCTGCCCGACCCCTTCGATCCCCGGCTGGTCTCGACCGTGGCGGCCGCGGTCGCCGCCGTCGAGGCGTCACGCCGCCGTGCGCACCATGCCGAGCCGACCGATCCGCCGCTGGGACCGCGGAGCTAGGATCGCCGACCCGCGCCGACGCTCGAGGGGACCGGCTGGGGCTGCACGGGAGAACGGCCCCGCGTGGCGAGCCGGGTGGCGGCGAGCAGCACGAGCAGCCCGAGGAGGCTGAGCGCCGCCCCGGCCCACAGCGTCGAGGTGTACCCGAGTCCGGCGCCGATGGTGACGCCGCCGACCCAGGCGCCGAGCGCGTTGCCGACGTTGAAGGCGGCGATGTTGGCTCCCGAGGCCAGGGTCGGTGCCTGCCCGGCGTACTGCATGATGCGCATCTGCAGGCCGGGGACGGTGGCGAAGCCGAACGCGCCCATGAGCGCGAGCGAGACGATGGTCAGCACCTGGTTGGACGCGGTGAGCGCGAAGAGGACCAGGACGGCGGTGAGCGCGGCGAGGACGACCGTCAGCGTCCTGGTCACGGACCGGTCGGCGGCCTTGCCGCCCAGGCTGTTGCCGATGAACAGGCCGACGCCGAAGAGGACCAGCAGCCATGGCACGGTGCCGGCGGCGAACCCGCTGACCTTGGTGAGCGTGTACGCGATGTAGGTGAACGCACCGAACATGCCGCCGAAGCCGAGGACGGTGATCAGCAACGAGAACCAGACCTGCGGGTGTGCGAAGGCCCGGATCTCGTGGCGCAGGCGGACCGGTGCGGTGGCGGTGCTGGTACCGGCCGGGACGAGGGTGGCCATGCCGATCAGCGCGACGACACCGATGCCGGTGATGGCCCAGAAGGTGGAGCGCCAGCCGAGCTGCTGGCCCAGGAACGTGCCGAACGGGACGCCGAGGACGTTGGCGGCGGTCAGACCGGTGAACATCATGGCGATGGCGGCGGCTCGCCGGGCCGGCGCGACGAGACCGGCCGCGACGACGGCGCCGATGCCGAAGAACGCCCCGTGGGACAGGGCGGCGACGACGCGCCCGGCCATCATCACCGAGTAGGTGCCGGCCAGCGCCGACGTCAGGTTCCCGGCGATGAACAGCACCATGAGCCCGGTGAGCACATGTTTGCGGTTGAACCGCGTGACCGCGGCGGTCAGGCCGACCGCGCCGGCGGAGACCGCCAGGGCGTAGCCGGAGATGAGCCAGCCGGCGGCGGACTCGGTGACCCCGAAGTCGGTGGCGACCTCAGGGAGCAGGCCCATGATCACGAACTCGGTGAGGCCGATGCCGAAGCCTCCGATGGCCAGGGCGAGAAGCCCCAGGGGCAGGCGCTGCGTCGTAGCAGACATGTTGGCTCTCCAGGTAGCGGTAATACAGCGCGCTTGCAACTACCGGCGCGCGCAACTCAACACTTGCACGCGCCGTATATCGGCGCAAGCGTGCCGTGGCCCACAAACCAAGCGTCTGCAACTATCGGCGTACGCGTCTAGAATCGCCGTAGGACTCGGGAGGGCGACATGGGCATCGGCGACGACGCGGTCGAGATCCGCGCCCAGGGCTGGCGGACCCTCGCCGCACTGCACGGCCTCATCGACGCGGCGCTGGAGAAGGCACTGCAGACGGAGCATCAGCTGTCCGTCGTGGAGTACACGGTGCTCGACGCCCTCTCCCGCCAGGACGGCTGGCACATGCGCATGCAGCAGCTGGCCCGGGCGGCCGCGCTGTCCAGCAGCGCCACCACCCGCCTCGTCAACCGGCTGGAAGACCGCGGCCTGCTCACCCGCGTGCTGTGCCAGGACGACCGCCGCGGCATCTACACCGAGCTCACCGCCGCGGGCCGGGCCTTGTACGAGCAGGCCCGCCCCGCCCACGACGAGGTCCTCGCCACCACCCTGGCCGAGGCCGGACAACTGCCCGAGCTCGGACCACTGGTCGACGCCCTGCACCAGCTGCCCGCCAGGTCCGGGGCCTGATCCCGCCCGACGGAGTCCGGCACCGGACGCGACCGTGCAGGGCGATGGTCGGGGCCGCAGCAAACGGCTATGGTGACCGGCATGCGTGACGGGTACGGCTTCGGCGGCATCGGCAGGCGTTCAGCCCTGTCGATGCTGGCGTTGGTGGCCGTGCTGCTGGTCGCGATCGAGGCCGCCCGGGACATCGGACTGTGCATCGTGTTCCGTTTGGCCCGGCGTGCGGTCCCGGGATGTGTTCCGGCATGGTCGGCGGACCGGGCACCGCCGCGGCGCGCGGTCACCGTCTGAAGCCGCCCGCCGCGCAGCGTCCGAGCGTGACGCCGCCCCGTGTGATCTGGAAGCACCATGCCCAAGTTCCGTCATAGACCCTGTCCCCCCATGTCCGGTCGCCGGTCACGGTCGCCGATCGCGCTACCGGCGCTGGGGTGATGGTCATGCCCATCCCGGGCGCGTACGCCGAACACTGTCTCGCTCTCGACCTGGGAACGTCGACCGTCCGGCTGTGGACACCGGCGACCGGCACGGCGATCACCGCACCCACGGTCCTTGCCCGGCTCGAGGGCGACCGGTTCGTCGCCGGACAGGCCGCGCTCGCCGTGCCCGCCGACGCGGGCAGCGTGACGTGGCCGGTCCGCGGCGGAGTGGTGCGTGACTTCTTCGCCTGCGTGCAGATGCTGCGGCTGCTCGTCGCCGATCTCGGGCTGCCCTCGGATCCCACGTTGCGGGTGCTCGCCGGGGTACCGGCCACCGCCACCCCGCGCCAGCGGACCATGCTCGTCGCCGCGGCGCGCCAAGGCGTCGGGGGGCGCGTGACCGCCGTGGAGGAACCCCTGGCGGCAGCGTTGGCCTGCCGGCCGGACGCCGCGGACACCGACGCCGATCTGGTCGTGGTGGACATCGGGTCGGGACGGACCGAGATCGCGCGAATCGCCGACGGCAGTGTCGTGGCCGCGCACCATGTCGACGCGACCGGCCTGGTCGACCTCATCCCGGCGATCGCCGACTGCGTGCGACGCCTGCACCGTCCACGCGGCAGGCGGCACCGGCTGCTGCTCACCGGTGGCGGGGCCATGACACCCGGAATCGCCGCCCAGCTGGCCGCCCTGACCGGCCGGTCGGTCACCATGCCGGCCGATCCGTCGCTGGCCACGCTCACCGGCCTGCGGCTGCTGCTCACCGGCTGACGGGACCCGGACAGCCGTCCTCACGTAGCAAACGGCTACGCGAACTCTTCCCAACACCTCGGAGTTGTTCATGGACATCGAACGCGTCTCGCTACCCGGCATCGGAACATGCCGGACCTTCACCAGCGCTACCGGTCGCCGGGTGGGAGTCATCACCCACCACGCCGGTAGCCGCCGGGACCTCATCCACAGCAGCAGCGACGATCCCGACGCCAGTTGCAGCCTCACCCTGAACCGCGACGAGGCGATCGCCCTGGCCGGCCTGCTCGGCATCTTCGACATCGTCAACACCGACGGCACCGGCGATCAGAAGCCGGCGGCCGGCGCGCCGACACGCTGACCGCGACCGGCGGTGTTCCGCCCGGCGGCCGCACCGACCGGATCCCGGTCCCGGTGTGGCCGCCCCGCGGTGGTCAGCTCTGGCGCTGCTTCCCGGCAGGGCGCGCGGGAGCACCTGCCGTACCGGCTACCGCAGTGGGTTGAACGGGGCCAGCTGCGGCGGGGCCTCACCCTTGAGGATCGTCTGGGCCATCAGCTGCCCGGTGACCGGACCCAGTGCGACGCCCCACATCCCGTGGCCGCCCGCCACGAACACCCGAGGAGCGGCGGTCGCCCCGGCCAGCGGCAGGCCATCGGGGGTGCACGGGCGCGCACCGACCCATTCGTCGCGCCGGTCGTCGAGGTGTACCCCGTGCAGAAACGGCCGCACGGCATCCACGATGGCCGCGATCCGGCGCGGGTCCAGCGGATCACCGGGGCGCCGGAACTCCATCATCCCGGCCACCCGCAGACGGCCGTCCAACGGCGTGCACGCCACCCGCTGCGCGGGAAAGTACAGCGGTCCGCTCGGCAGCCGCTCCGCCGGCACACTGAAGCTGTAGCCCCGCCCCGCCTGCACCGGACGCCGCACCCCGAAACGCGCGGTCAACTCCCCCAACACCGCCCCGGTGGCGACCACGACGGCGTCGTGCCGATCCTGATGTCCGGACCGGCACACCACGCCGACACCGCCGGGTTCCGTCCGCAGATCGAGGACATCGCAGCCCTCCACGATCCGCCCGCCACGCGCACGCACCGCCGCCGCCATCGCATCGACGAACCGTGGCGGGTCCAGATACCGCTGTCCGTAGATCTGGACGGCGGCCTCGACGCGGTCCGTCAGCACCGGCTCGACGACCCGCGCCCGCAGGCCCGGCATCGGATGGAACCGCACGTCCTGCCCGGCGGCGCGGATCTGCTCCAGCTCGGCCAGCAGCCCTCGCCGGTCGCGTTCACGGGCGTAGCAGGCCAGGAAGTTGGCCGCCCTGGTCGTCGTCGCGGCCACGCCCCCGGCCGTCAGCACGTCGAACGCCTCCAGTGACCGCTCGTTGAGCGGTACATAGGCGGCCATGCCACGCCGCCATCGCCGCGCGGTGCTGTGCGCGGCGAACGATGCCAGGAACCGCAGCAGATGCCGGTCGGCGCGCAGCGGCACATACACCGGCGACCGGGCGCTGAGCACCGCCCGCAGCCCGTAGCGCAGCACCGCCGGCTCGGGCAGCGGCGCCGCCAGCCCGGGCGTCAACCAGCCCGCGTTGCCCCACGACGCACCGGCCCCGGCGTGGCGACGCTCGTACACCGTGACCTGGACACCGGCCTCCTGCAGGAACCACGCGGTGGACAGGCCGACGATGCCCGCTCCGATCACCGCCACCGTGTCCGGGGCGTGCCCCACGAGCCCGGGACCGTCGTGTCCGGTCGGCTGAGACGACATGCCGCTCCTCTCCACGATCCGGCGCCGGTGCCGTACCGAAGAATCCCCAGCATCGGCCAGCGGCCGGCGGCATACACCACCAGCGGTCGGCAAACCTCGGACCGGCGCGGTTGCCGGGCACCGGCAAACGTAGCCCCTGCTCGGTGGCCACCGACGTCGATCTCGTCCTCAAGCTTGGTGGCATCGGCTTCACCGTGGCGCGACGGCACCTACCGGGCCTGGCAGGGCGCCGTGGGCCGATTGGGCAAGCATCATCGCGAGGCCAGGCAGGGCGATGGTGTTCGGTTCGGCGCCGGGCTGTCGCCCCGTGATCAGTGCGCTACCGCCGCGCGGCAGCGGTCCGCTGGCGTGCCGATTCGTACAGCACGACAGTCGCGGCGGTCGCCGCGTTCAGAGAGCTGGCGGACCCGGACATCGGGATCCGGACGACCTGGTCGCAGGCGTCACGCCAGCCGGCGCTGAGACCGGTGGTCTCATTGCCGATCAAGGTCAGCGTGGGGTGCGTGAAGTCGTACTCGGCGGCATCCAGTGGCCCGTGCTCATCGGTTCCCACGATCCTCATGCCGATGCCGTTGGCGCGGACGTCAGCGACCCAGGACATCACGGCCTGGTGTGAGGGCACCCGGACCACGGGTAGGGCGAAGAGCGAGCCGGTGCTCGCCCGGACCGCCTTCGGGTCGTATACGTCGGCGGCATGGCCGGTGATGATGACCCCGGAGGCGCCGAAGGCGTCTGCGGACCGGATGAGGGTCCCGATGTTGCCGGGGCTGGTGGGCCGATCGAAAACGACGGTGAGCATGGCCGGCGCGGCCGGGATTCGACACAGGTCGTCCTCCGGCAGCGCGACCACGGCCAGCAGCTCTGGAACCGTGTCCGCCTTACCTCCCAGCTCGTGCATCAGTTCACGGGATACGGCGATCTTCTCGGCCCGGATTGTGTCCAGGGCCTCGCGTGCCCACCCGGACAGCTGAGCGCTGGCGTCGTAGAGCAGCTCTCGGATCTGCCAGCCGTGTTCGACGGCCATGGCGATCGGGCGCACGCCCTGCACGAGGAACTCACCGCGACGCTGCCGCTTGGTCCGATTCCGAAGCAGAGCCTCCCACTGCTGGAATCGTGCATTGCGGCCGTTCACCCGCAGACCCACCGCTATCCCACCTCCGTCGCACAGGACCCACCCACGCCCCGCCTACCGCGCCGCGCGCGTCTACCCGGCGCTGTCGTTGGTGCCGTCTCCGTCCGGACCCGCAGAGTTCTGTCCAAGGCCTCGGCGGATCGCGATCTCTACGGGCGAGTACGCGCCGTCGCTCCGCTCCAGTTCGTACGGCGCGGCCGGCATCAGCGGCGGCTGGGCCATGAAGCGCGGCCGCGTCCCATGGTGCGGTTGCGCCGCGTGCACCAGGAACGGATGGCACAGGAAGACGTCGCCCGGCGACCCGGTGGCGAGGGCGAGCGGCCGGTGGTCGGACGCCGCCACCAGGTCGGGCGCAAGATCCAGCCCGCTCGCCCCGTCCTCCCCGTGCTTCTCCAGCACCTTCGGCACATCGAGGTGGGAGCCGACCCGGATCCGGGTCGGGGCGTCCTCCTCGCCGACCTCGCTGAACAGGAACAGCATCAGCAGCGCCCTGCCGCGGGAGCGCACATTCGTGAAGTACCAGCTCTCGCCCTCCGGCAGATAGCTGCCCTCGATGTGCCAGCCCGCGTCGTCCGGCTCCTCTCGGTGCGGGAAGCGCAGCGGGAACGTGCCCAGCGAGTAGCGCGGCTCCCAGCGTCCCGCGCCGACGAGGAGGTCGTACGCGTGGTGGAGGAACGGGGAGTTGGGTGCGGCGGCGAACGGCCCCTGTGCCATACCGGCCACCCAGTGCACGGGCTGTGTCCACGTCGCTGGATCGTCCGGTTCGCAGCCCGTCTCCCGCCACAGTAGCCGCGCGCAGTCCGCAGCCACGCGCGGCGCGACGGCGCCCTCCAACTTCACGAAACCGTCGCGAAGAAAGCGGGATACCAAGGTCGTGTCATCCATGCCCCCATCGTGCGGCGACATCGGTCCCGATCACCCGACATCTTCTGCGCCGCTTCTATCGGGTGTGCGGCAACAGCGGCGGCGCACGATCGGATCGAACCGCAGCGATCGGCCGCGACCGGTGCGCCTTCGACCAAGGTCGACGTCGGGAGAACGTCTGATGATCTCGACCCAACCGACTCCGCCGACGTCATTCGAGGTCCCGTCGCACCACCAGCTCAGGTTCCGCCTGACTGCCGAAGGGAGCGACACATGGACACCCGCATCGTCGACCATCCCGCGTTCCGGCTCGTGGGGCACGCCGCCCGCGTTCCGCTGATCCACCATGGTGTCAACCCGCACATCCAGCAGCACGTCGCCGCGCTGTCGGCGGAGGAGCACCTGCGCTTGAAGGCACTCGGCAACACTGAACCGAGCGGCCTGCTCGCGGTCAGCGACGACCTCCACCCCGACCTCGACGAGGGCAGCGAGCTGACCTACCTGCACGGGGTCGCCGTGTCCCCGGATACGCCGATCCCCGGCGGCTTCGACTTCATTGAGGTCCCGGCCGGCATGTGGGTGGTCATCCGCACCGCCGGGCCGTATCCACAGACCCTGCAGAAGACCTGGGCCGCGGCCGCAGCCGAGTGGTTCCCTTCCAACCCATGGCGTCTACGGCCAGGCCCGGAGATCGTCGCAGCACTCAAGCCTATGAACGACTTCAGCACCTCGACCTGTGAGCTCTGGCTGCCCATCGAACCGGCGTGACGACCCGGCGAGCATCCAGGTATAAGCGCCTTACGCCGAGGTGACGGCCGCGGCCCGCCGCGCTGGTTGTGGTCCGTGACGTGGCTGCTGTGCGGGGTGAGGATGAGCCGTGGGGGTGGTTGGCGCGGCCGGGGTCAGAGCGTGTTGCGGTACGGCGGCATGAACCGCAGGCGGGGCATCTGGTCGGCGAGCACGCCGCCGTCGACGACGAGATGGGTGCCGGTGATGTACCGGCCGGCGTCGGAGGCCAGCAGGAGCAGCGCGCCGACGCAGTCCTCCGGGCGCCCGTAGCCGCCGCGGAGCGGGATCCGCTCGGCCCACGCCGCCTCGAAGGCCGCGCGGTCGAACGGGAACTCGCCGTCGATCGGGGTGGCGATCATGCCGGGCGCGATCGTGTTCACGGTGATCCCATGCGGGCCCAGCTCGGCGGCGAGCGAGCGGGTGAGTAGCTCGACGGCGCCCTTCGAGGCGTTGTAGTGGGCCAGCCCGGCCTCGGCGACAAGGCCGTTCTTCGAGGAGATGTTCACGATCCGGCCGGAGACCCCGTCGGCGATCATGTGCTCGGCGACGCGCTGCGCGAGGAAGAACACGGCCTCGACGTTGACCCGCATGACCGCCCGCCAGCCGGCGACGGTGATCTCGTTGAAGTGCTCCAGCGCGGCCACCCCGGCGTTGTTGACCAGGATGTGCAGCGGGCCGTGGGCGCGGCGCAGCTCGTCGGCCCAGGGCGCGATCGCCTCGGTGTCGGCCAGGTCGAATGCGTGCGGGTGGCAGGCCCGGCCGGCGGCGGTGACGGCGGCGACGGTCGGTCCGAGATCCGCGCCGGGGCGGTCGACCGCGATGACGTCGGCCCCGGCGCCGGCCAGACCGGCGGCGAACGCGGCGCCGAGGCCCCGGGCGGCGCCGGTCACCAGGGCGGTCCGGCCGGTCAGGTCAAACGCGGTCACGACAGCCCCAGCAGGTCCAGCGACGGGCGGTGGATCAGCCGTTCGATCTGCTCGGGGTCGAGCGGGTCGAGCCCCGGGATGCCGGGGACCCGGCCGACCGCGCGCAGCCCCTCGACTGAGGCGTCGACGGTGGTGAACGGGTAGTCGCTGCCGAACAGCAGCTTGTCCCACACACCGTAGTCCTGGACCAGCCGGAGGCTGTGCCAGAGCTGGAACGGCCGGTAGTGCAGCGCGGACACGTCGGCGTAGACGTGCGGGTGCTTGCGGATGACCGCGATGCACTCCCCTTCGTAGGGGTGGCCGAGGTGGGCGAGGACCATGCGCAGCTCGGGATGGCGGATCGCGACCTCGTCGAGGTGCACCGGCAGCGCGTACCGCAGCGGCGCCGCGGACACGAAGGTGGTCCCGGTGTGCACGAGCAGCGGCAGCCCGTGCCGGGCCGCGTAGGCGTACAGGTCGTCGTAGGCGGGGTCGGCGGGATCGAACCCGGCGTACATCGGCATGAGCTTGATCCCGCGCAGCCCGAGGTCGGCGTGGCCGTGCTCCAGCTCGTCGCGCCAGCCGGGCTGGGTCGGGTCGAGGGCGAGGTAGCCGATGAGCCGGTCGGGCCGGGCGGCGACGTAGGCGGCGACGGCCGCGTCGTCGACCCACAGCCCGGATCGGCGGGCCTTGCCGCCGACGACGATCGTGCGGGTGTCGGGCGGCGCGGTGGCGGCGTACTCCGCCCAGCGCACGGTCAGGTCCACGTGACCGCCGTGGGCCCGGGAGGCCTCGGCGGCGAACGGGTCGCCGACGTGCTCCGGGCAGTCGAACAGGTGCGAGTGGACGTCGACGATCATCGGCGGTCCCGCTTCTCCCAGCCCTCGGCGAACATGTTCCAGAAGCCGTGGCTCGGCGGGTGCTCGGCGAAGACCTCGTCGTCGAGCTCGATGCCGAGTCCGGGCGCGGTCGGCAGCTCGATGTGCCCGCCGGTCATCGGCAGCGCGCCGCGCACCGCGTCGAACACGTAGTCCTCCAGCATGCCGTCGAACGTCTCCAGGATCTTGAAGTTTGGCATCCCGAGGACGGCGTGCACGGAGGCGGTGGTGCACAGCGGCGAGTTGGAGTTGTGCGGCGCGACGACCATCGCGTGCTGGTCGGCGATGGCGGCGAGCTTGCGGACCTCGGTGAAGCCGCCGGCCATCGACAGGTCCGGCTGGATGATGTCGACCGCCTCGGTGGCGAACAGCCGCGCGTACTCGTAGCGGTTGTGGAAGTGCTCGCCGCCGGAGATCGGCATCGCCGCCCGGGCCCGCAGCTCGGCGTAGCGCTCGATGTGGGTCCACGGCAGCGGCTCCTCGAACCAGCCGAGGTCGAACGGCGCCAGCTCGTGAACGAGCCGCACGGCGGTGTGCATGGCGAAGCGGGCGTGTCCCTCGACGAACAGCTCCACGTCGGGGCCGACCGCCTCGCGGACCGCGGCGACGATCGCCACCGACCTGTGCAGCTCCGTGCGGGACAGCTCGCCAAGCCCGGCGCCGAACGGGTCGAACTTGAGGGCGGTGTAGCCGCGGGCCACGGTGGCGACGGCCCGTTCGGCGAAGGCGGCGGGCTCGCGGTCGCCGGTGTACCAGCCGTTGGCGTAGACCCGGACCCGGTTGCGGCAGGCCCCGCCGGTCAGCCGGTAGGCCGGGACGCCGAGTGCTTTGCCCATCAGGTCGTACAGCGCCTGGTCGACGCCGGAGAGCACGATCCCGCCGACGTCACCGCCGCGCAGGAAGTCGCCCTGGTACAGCCGCAGCCAGATCTCCTCGACGTCGAACGGGTCGGCGCCGATGAGATGGCGGGCGGCCATCGCCTCGGCGAGCTGGCAGGTCTCGCGTCCCCGGTACGGATGGGTGATCTCGCCGACGCCGCTGAGCCCGGCGTCGGTGTGCACGCGCACGTAGGAGAAGTCGCGCCAGGCGGTGCCGAGGCTGAGCGTCTCGACGCGGGTGATCCGGCCGGCCGGCCCGACCGGGCGGGTGGTGTCGACGGTCAGCATCGGCTCACCCGTTCCCCACGGCGCCACCCATGGTGGCGGTGCCGGCCAGCTCGGTGACGCCGCCCGCGGCGAGCGTGTCGCGGACCGCCGACCGGGTGGCCTCCAGGAGGTGGTCGACGTCGGCGTCGGTGTGCGCGTAGGAGACGTGGTTGCGCTTGAGGTTGAGCGGCAGTTCGAAGACGCCGTGCTCGGGCATCCGGCGCCGGTAGCCGATGAACATGCCCGCATCGTTGCGCAACAGGTCGTCGTATGTGCGGGGAACCGGCCCGTCCATGAAGTAGCTGACAAAGACCGACCCGTGGCCGGTGACCACGGCGGACACCCCGAGGTCGGCGAAGACCTCGGTGAGGCCGGCGCGGATCCGCGCACCGAGGCGGTACACGTGCTCGTGGACCGGCTCGGTGCGCAGCTTGCCGAGGGTGGCGAGCGCGGCGGCGACCACGGCCGGGTGGCCGTTGTAGGTGCCGGCGAAGAACGCCGGCGCGCCGGGGCGGGTGCTGAACAGGTCCATCAGGTCGGCCCGGCCGCCCAGCGCGCCGATCGGGTAGCCGTTGCCGAGGGCCTTGCCGAGCGTGGTCAGGTCGGGGGTGACGCCGCTGATGCGCTGCCAGCCGCCGAGGTCGTGCCGGAAGCCGGTGATCACCTCGTCGAAGACGAGGACGCTGCCGGCGCGCGTGCACTCGTCGCGCAGCGCCTGCAGGAACTCCGGATCGGGCAGCAGGCAGCCGACGTTGTGCGGCACCGGCTCGACGATGACCGCGGCGATCTGCTCGCCGTGCTCGGCGAAGGCCGCGCGCACGGCCGGCGCGTCGTTGAAGCGCAGCACGAGGGTGGCGTCGAGGACCTCGGGCAGGATGCCGGTCGAGATCGGGTCCTGCACGCCGACCCGGTCGGGAGCGGAGATGACGTTGAGGCTGACCGCGTCGTGCCAGCCGTGGTAGCAGCCCTGGAACTTCACCACGAGGCGCCGGCCGGTGGCGGCGCGGGCGACCCGCAGCGCGTGGAACGTCGCCTCGCTGCCGGTGCTGGTCAGCAGTACCTGCTCGATGCTGGGCACCAGCTCGGCGAGGGTCTCGGCGAGCTGGACCTCGCCGTCGGTGACGGCCACGCCGCACAGGTCGAGGCGCCGGCCGGCCTCGGTGACGGCGGCGTTGACGTCAGGGTCGTTGTGGCCGAGCAGGGGCGGCCCGAAGGCCGCGTGGTAGTCGGTGTACTCGCGGCCGTCAGTGTCCCAGAAACGCGCACCCGCGGCCCGGGCGATCACCAGCTCGGTGAGCCCGGGGATGCTGCGCTGCCCGCTGTTGACGCCACCGGGGATGACCCGGCGGGCGCGCTCGGCGAGCGTGGTGCCGGATGGGACCGATCGTGGCTTCACACCTAACTCCTCATCGGTGCGGTGCCATGGCCCAGCCCGGTCATGGCGCCGCGATGTCTTCCGCCGCACGAGAATTTCTGAACACTGTTCGGTACTGCCAAACGGTGTTCAGCATCCTAAGCACGCCTGATCGACGGGGTCAACACGACGGGGGGCGCGGTTTTCGAACAGCTTTGTTACGCTGTTCGGCCTGGGCGAACAGCAGCGCGCGAAATGAGGACCATGAGCACCGACGAATCCGACAACGCCAGATACCTGGTCCGCAGCGTCAGCCGCGCGGCCGAGGTGCTGGAGGCGCTCTCCGCCGCCGCCCCCGGTCGCGGGCTGAGCGTGACCGAGGTGGCCCAGGCCTGCGGCCTGTCCAAGAGCACCGTCTTCGCCACCCTCTACACGCTGGGCCAGCACGGGCTGGCGGCGGCCGATGGCGAGGGGCTGAACCGGCGCTACCGGCTCGGCATGGCCCTCGCCCGGCTCGGCGTGCGGGCCCAGGAGCAGCTCTCGCTGCGCGACATCGCCCGCCCCGTGCTGACCAGCCTGACCGTGCAGACCGGGCTCAGCTCCCGGCTCGCCGTGCCGGAGGGCGCCCACGCGGTCGTCATCGACCAGGTCAGCAACGGCGAGCGGATCCAGCTCGACCTGCGGATGGGCACCCGCGAGCTGCCGCACTGCACCGGCCTGGGCAAGGCGCTGCTGGCCGAGATGAGCCCCGCGCAGGTCGCCGAGCTCATCGGCCGGGTCGGGCTGCCGAAACGCACCGACCACACGATCACCGACCTCGACTCGCTCCAGGCGCACCTGGACGAGGTCCGCACCGCCGGCTACGCCCTGGACGACGAGGAGGACGCCGACGGCGTGTTCTGCATCGGCAGCGCGCTGCGCGACCACACCGGCGGCTGCTGCGGCGCGATCAGCGTGACCGGCCTCAAGCTCGGCCTGCCCACCTGGCGCTACCAGGAAGTGGGCCGGCAGGTGCGGCAGGCCGCCGACGAGATCTCGGCCCGCCTCGGCCACGTCGATCACCGCGACAACGCTTGACACCGAGTTCACGGCCTGTTTAAAGTCCCGCCAACGTCACGACCAAGGTCGTGACCCTCTCGGGCGAACTAGCTGACTCCCGACGCGCCGCAGCCCCGGTGCCGGGACGTTCCGGTCAGCAGCTCCGCCGCCTGCGCGCCTCGCGCGTTTGCCCGACCTTCACCCCCAAAGAACCACACCGCTGTGCGGCGGCGTCGCCGCACGGCTGGACCGCGAAGGTTGAGGCTTTCCATGGGTCAACCCGGCTCGCCCCCACCCGACCACGTCACGCCCGAGGACCGGATCCTCGCGGTGGACACGGTCGCCGCCCTCAACGCCATCCACCCGGACCTGCTGACCGCCCGCACCATGGTCCGTGTCGCCGGCTACCACACTCCCGGCGACGGCGGCGGCACGCTGCTGCGCTGGGAACCGGCCAGCACGGCCGCCAGCAACGGCGGCACCGTCCACAATCCTTACGGCCGTCCGGCCGGCCGCTGGCTGGCCGTGCACGCGGGCGTCGGCGACTTCCGGATGTTCGGCGTCTTCGGCCGCGACACGCCGGCCGACGACGCCCTCGACGCCATGGTCGGCGATCCTTCGATCCAGCGCGTCGAGGCCCACACCGACCTGCGATTCGTCAAGCGGCACACGTTCGGCCGCAGCGACATCGAGCTCGACTTCGGCGGCCACACCGTCCACACGGACGGCATCGAGCGCAACACCCACGACAACCCGTTCGGCGCGGTGCTGTACTTCCGCGGCACGCCGACCGGTGCCCCCGTCGTCCACACGCTCACCGAGACCGTGCCGGAGCTGTCCGACGTGTTCCAGGTGCCCGACGCGCAGCAGTTCGCGGTCGGCCAGTGGTGGACCGCGACCAGCAACCCGCTCACCGGCGCCGACGAGCGCGAGCTGCAGAAGATGGTGCAGGTCACGCAGATCGTCGACGCCACCCACATCCGGGTCGGTTACCTCAACGGCTGGCAGCTCGACCCCGGGCGTACGGTCACCTGGCAGCGGGTCGAGCCGGTCCGCCGGGCGCACGTGCGCAACATGGTCTTCCTCGGGTTCGTCGCGTTCACCGGCGAGTACCCGGGGTCCGGACCGGACGACCGGGAGTACAGCGGCTCCCACCCGGTCGCCTACGAGTACGCGGTGCGCTGCGACGTGTCCGGCATCCACGCCACCGGCACGTGGTGGCCGGTCATCATGCGCCGCTGGTGCACCCACTTCACCACCGCGAACTGCACCCTGAAGAACCCGCCGACGGTCATGTACGGCGGGGCCGGCTATCTCACGCAGCAGATCTACTGCCTGTACGGCCACGTCGTCGACTGCCGCAGCTCCAACGCCCGGCACCTCAACGACCTCACCGCCTCGGCGTACTGCACCGTGGAGAACTGCCACGGCGACGGCGACGACGCCGGCGGCAACCCGTTCACCACCCATGGGCAGTACGAGCACGACCTCGTCTTCACCGGCAACTCCGGCCTCATGGACATCGCCAACAGCGGCGGGCAGTGGGGCATCAGCGCCAAGCGGATCACGATCCGCCGGCACGTCTGCTCCTGGTTCGTCGCCGGCACCAAGATCACCGACCTGACGCTGGAGGACGTGCGGGTCATCGCCCGCTCCACGTTCGACCCGGCCGGCACGCTCCAGGTCAACGCCGACGGCATCCAGATGCGCGGCTGCTCGGCCCGCACGCTGAGCATCGCGCAGCGCTCGGCCCGATCCCGCCGACCCAACATCATCGCCGACTGCGAGTTCGACCAGCCCGCCGGCACCGTCGTCCACCAGACGCCGGTCAGCAACCCGGTGCACTTCGTCCGGACCACGTTCCGCGGCCTGGACGGCGCGATCCTGCGCGGCGCCGGCCCGGTGCACTTCACCGACTGCGTGCTGACCGGCTCGCCCGGCGCGGCGCCGCTGCTGATCGGCGCCGCCGAGGTCGTCGTGCACGGCGGACGCCTGACCGACACCGGCATCGAGCTGTCGGCCGTGCGGGACCAGCGCCTGGTCGTCGGCGGCGGCGCGACCGTCACCGGCACCAACGCCCGCGGCGCGCTGCTGTCGAGGGCCGCCGGCACCGGGCAGGTTCGCATCGAGCTCGGCGACTACCGCAGCACCGCCGCCGGCACCACCGCGCACGTTCGCGTCGACACCGGCGTCAACCGGTACCGGGCCGTCGGCGCCCGCTTCGCCGGCGGCCGCCTCGTGCTCGCCGCGGCGGGCTTCGGCGGAACCTCCACGCTGCTGCACACCGGATGCGTCGAGGACGGGGTCGGCCGCGAGCTGCCCGCCGACTCCGCCCGGATCGTCACCACCGACAACCTCACCGTCTGACCGGCAGGAGACCCTTCCGATGGATCGCTCCGAATCGACGACCCGCCGCGCGCTGCTGCGCGCCTCCGGGCTCGGCGGCCTGGCCCTCGCCGGCACCGCCCTCGCGCTCTCCCCAGCCTCGGCGGCTCACGCCACCCCTTACTCGCCGGGCGACGACGCCGACCGGCTCAGCCCGATGCGCGACGCCGTCTTCCACGTCGGCTCCGTCGCGGCGCTGCTCGCCCTGCAGTACCGCGCCCTCGTCCCCGGCCAGCTCGTGCACGTCGACGGCCACCTCGCGGCCGGCGACGGCGGCGCCCGGCTGATGCGCTGGGTCCCGGCGAGCAGCGCGCCGGCCAACGGCGGCACCGTGCTCGACCCGCAGCGCGACCGGCCCGGCCCGGGCCGCTGGCTGCAGGTCCACGACGGCGTCGTCGAATTCCGGCACTTCGGCATTTTCGACGCGAAGACACCGGCCGACGCCGCGCTCGACGCGATGGTCGGCGACCCGTCGATCCACCGCATCGAGGCGCACACCGACCTGCACTTCGTGAAGCGCCACCGGTTCACCCGCAGCGACCTGGTGCTCGACTTCGGCGGGCACACCATGTCGACCGACGGGATCGAGGACGCCGGCCGTGACGACCCGTTCGCCGCCGTACTGTTCTTCCGCGGCACGGTCACCGACCAGGTCCACACCCACACCCTCACCGAGGCCGTGCTGGAGGGCTGGGACTCGTTCCAGGTCGGCGACTCCGCCGCGTTCGCGGTCGGTCAGTGGTACGCGGTCGAGGTCAACAAGCTCGCCGGCGCCTGGGAACGCGAGCTGCAGAAGCTCGTGCAGGTCACCCAGATCATCGACGGCACACACATCCGCATCGGCTACAAGAACGGCTGGGAGCTCGCCGCCGGCCGGACGCTGACCTGGACGCGGGTCGAGCCGGTCAGCAAGGTCCACGTGCGCAACCTGGTCTTCACCGGCAACGGCGGCGACCAGTACACCGGATCGCACCCGATCGCCTACGAGTACGCCGTGCACTGCGACGTCGCCGACGTCGACGCCACCGGCTCGTTCTGGCCGGTCATCATGCGCCGCTGGTGTACCCACTTCCACACGGCCCGCTGCACGCTGAAGAACCCGACCTCGGTCACCTGGGGCGGCGCCGGCTACCTCACCCAGCAGATCTACTGCCTGTACGGGCACGTCGAGGACTGCCGCACGTCCAACGCCCGGCACCTCAACGACTGGACCGCCTCCGCCTACGGCTACGTCACCAACTGCCACGGCGACGGCGATGACCAGGGCCCGTTCGTCACCCACGGCCAGTACGAGCACGACCTCGTCTACACCGGCAACTCCGGGCTGATGACGTTCGCCAACTCCGGCGCCGCGTGGGGCTCGGCGGCCAAGCGGATCACCGTGCGCAAGCACGTCTGCTCGTGGTTCGTGGCCCGGGTGAAGGTCACCGACCTGACCCTCGAGGACGTCCAGGTGATCCGCAAGGCCGGCCTCGCCGGCTCCGGCATGCTGTGGGTCAACGCCGACGGCGTCCAGCTGCGCGGCTGCTCGGCCGACGACACGCTGATCATCTCGCAGCAGTCGAGCCGCTCCGGGCGGCCGAACGTCATCGAGGGCTGCGCGTTCCGGCTCGCCACCCCCGGCACGGAGGTGGTGCAGGCCAGCGTCACCGCGCCGGTACACCTGGTGCGCACGAGCATCACCGGCCTCGACGGGCACGCGTTCAACGGGCCGGGACCGCTGTACCTGACCGGCACGACGCTGACCGGCGCGGCCACCGCCGCTCCGATCGCCGTCAAGTCAGCCGACGTCCGCGTCGAGGGCGGCACGCTCACCGACACCGGGATCCGGCTCGCCGGCGCCGCCGACCAGCGCATCACCGTCGGTGGCGGCGCGGTGCTCAGTGGTACCAACGCGGCCAAGGCCTTCCTGTCCCGCGCCACGGCGACCGGCGCCGTCACCTGGGACCTCGGCGCCTACGTGAGCACCGCCGCCGACGGCGACACCGCTCACGTCGCCGTCGAGTCCGGCCGCAACCGGTACTCGGCCGTCGGTGCCCTGTTCACCCGTGGCCGGCTGCGGCTGGCCGACGCGGGCTTCGGCGACGGCTCCTCCCTGCTGCACACCGCGTGCGTCGAGGAGGGCGTCGCCCGGTCGCTGCCGCCGGCCGGGCCGCGGGTCCGCGACACGGGCAACCTCAGCGTCTGACCAGTTACCAGCAAGGAGAAGACGACGTGGAGCGACAGGTGACGGTGGCGCTGGTGGGCGCCGGGAACCGGGGCCAGACGTACGCGCGCTGGGTGGCAGACCACCCGGAGCGGGCGCGGCTGGTCGCGGTCGCCGACCCGCGCCCGCACCAGCGCGGCCTCGTCGTGGCCGACAACCCCGGCGCCGCCCAGTTCACCGGCTGGGAGGAGCTGCTCGGCGCCGGGGTCGAGGCCGACGCGGTGATGATCGCCACCCAGGACCGGATGCACGTGGCGCCGGCCGTCGCGTTCGCGCGGGCCGGCCGCCACCTGCTGGTGGAGAAGCCGCTCGCGCCGACCGAGGCGGAGTGCCGCGAGATCGTCGACGCGGTCCGCGCCACCGGCGTGCTGTTCGCGGTCTGCCACGTGCTGCGGTACACCCCCTACACCGACCTGGTGAAGCGGGTCGTCGACAGCGGCGTGCTCGGCGAGATCGTCAGCGTCCAGCACCTGGAGCCGGTCGGCTGGTGGCACTACGTCCACTCCTATGTGCGGGGACCGTGGCGGCGGGAGGACCTCGCGGCGCCGATGCTGCTGGCGAAGTCCAGCCACGACCTCGACTGGATCAGCTACGTCATCGGCCGGCGCATCGCGCAGGTCGCCAGCTTCGGCGGCCTGCGCCACTTCCGGCCCGACCAGCGCCCGGCCGGAGCCACTGAGCGGTGCCTCGACTGCCCGGTCGAGGCCGCCTGTCCTTACTCGGCACCGAAGCTGTACCTGCCGCGGCTGCGCGAGCGGGGAGCGGTGTGGCCGGTCAGCGTCGTCACCGACGGCACCGACGAGGCCGCGCTGCTCGACGCGCTGCGGACCGGACCGTACGGGCGCTGCGTGTACAGCGGCGACAACGACGTCGTCGACCACCAGGTCGTGGCCATGGAGCTGACCGGCGGCGTCACCGCCACGTTCACCATGACCGCGTTCACCGAGCAGACCCACCGTCAGACCCAGCTGTTCGGCACCCACGGCATGCTCTCCGGCGACGGCGAGCGGGTCCGGGTGCACGACTTCCGCACCGACCGGATCGAGGTCCTGGAGACCGGCCCGGTCGGCGGTTCCACCGCCGCCGACGACCACGGCGGCGGCGACAGCGGGCTGATGGACGCCTTCATCCGCGCCGTCGCCACCGGCGACGGCGGCCACATCCGGTCCGGACTGGACCAGTCGCTCGCCAGTCACCTCGCGGTCTTCGCCGCCGAGGCGGCCCGGCACACCGGCACGGTCGTGACCGTGCCCGCGCAGTGAACCATCACTCACGAGAGGAACTACTGATGCGAGTTCGCAGGTTCGCGCCGGTCGCGGTCGCCGCGCTGGTGGCCGGGCTGCTCGCCGCGTGCGGCGGCGGGTCCGGCGACAGCGGCGGCGGGTCCGACGAGAAGGCGTCGGTCACGATGTGGATCTACCCGGTCATCCCCGACCAGGCGGCCCACACCGCCTTCTGGAATGAGCAGGTCACCGCGTTCAAGACCAGCCACCCGAACATCGACGTGAAGGTCGAGATCTTCCCGTGGGCGAAGCGGGAGGAGTCCCTGACCACCGCGATCGCCGGCGGCAAGGGTCCCGACGTCGTCTACCTGATCCCCGACCAGCTCGGCAAGTTCAACAAGATGATCGAGCCGCTGGACAGCTACCTGCCGGCCGACGCCAAGGCCGACTACCTCGACAACGTCAAGGCCGCCGTCACCCTCGACGGCAAAATGCTCGGCGCTCCGATCCTGACCAGCAGCAACCCGCTGATGTGCAACGCCAAGGTGTTCGCCGAGGCCGGCATCACCGACTACCCGGAGACCTGGGACGACCTGCTCGCCCTGGCCCCGCGGTTCAAGGCCAAGGGCTTCGACGTCACCAACTACTACGCCGACCCGGCCGCCACCCTGAACCAGTCGTTCTACCCGCTGCTGTGGCAGGCCGGCGGCGACGTGTTCAGCAAGGACGGCAAGAAGGTCGCGTTCGACGGCCCCGAGGGCGTCAAGGCCCTGACCTTCCTCAAGCAGCTCGCCGACGGCGGCTACGTGCAGAAGGACCTGCTCACCAGCATCCCGGCCTTCGAGCAGACCAACGTCGCCAAGAACAAGGTCGCCTGCACCTGGCAGCACGTGCCGGCCGACGTCAAGACGTTCTGGGGCGCGGACAACATCAAGATCTTCCCGCCGCTGAAGGACGCCAAGAGCGTCGGCTACGGCACCGTCGGCAGCCTCGCCATGCTCAAGGGCAGCTCGGCGAAGAAGGCCGCCGGCGAGTGGATCACGTTCGCCAGCCAGCCGTCGGTAACCTCGGCCTACGAGACGAAGAGCGGCTACTTCCCGGCGAAGAAGTCGGCCGGCACGCTTTACGCGCAGGACCCGATCAACAGCGCGATGGAGAAGACCCTCGCCAGCACCACGGTCGGCGCGCTGAACGAGAAGAGCCGCGAGGTGATGGGCGTGCTCGCGCCCGAGATCCAGGCGGCGCTGATCGGCAAGAAGACCCCCGAGCAGGCGCTCGCCGACGCGGCCAAGGCCGCCAACGCCCTGCTCTAAGGATCTTCATGGCGTAGTCGGACTCAAGGCGACAGGGGCGATCTACGCGGCTGGGACAGCCCACATCGGGTGAGGAGGTTCCACAGCAAGCC